>CAVGEW010000053.1:0-14388 GCA_963628465.1 Agathobacter sp.
CTACCTTTATTGCCGTACTTTTTGTAGTGTCACTTTGGGCTTGAAAATAAGCATATGTTGCTCCTCCTATAAATAAGGCTAAAGTTGCTATTGCTATTATTGTTAAAATTGATGATTTTCTGTCTTGTTTCATATTTTATTTACCTCGATTCTAATTTATTATACCACAACTTGTCGTATTTGTGTACCTATTATAGCAAATTTTATATAAAAAGTTAAAATTTAATTGATAAGGCGGTTAAATATGAAACAAGAACAAATTTTAAACAGGTTAAGAGAAATAAGAGAATATAATAACTTGAAACAAAAAGATATTGCCAAAATATTAGGTGTATCTAGACCCAATTATACAAGATGGGAAACCAAAGAAAAAATAATTCCTTTAACTAAATTAAATGATTTCTGTAATTATTTTAAAATTAACATAGACTATGTTATTGGTTTATCAAATAATATAGTCTATATTAATAAATCAGTTACATTAGATAGAAAAATAGTTGGTAATAATATAAAAGAATTTAGAAATAAAAATAATATTACTCAAAAAGAACTTGCAGAAAAACTAGGCACTACACACTCAGTAATAAGTGCTTATGAAAATGGACACACTTTAATATTAACTGCTTTTTTAATAAATCTGTGTATGATTTATAATTTATCTGCGGATGCTTTACTTAATAGACAAAGTAATTGAGATTATCATTTTTATCTATTATAACTTAATCATGTAAAAACCATATCAACCTTTTATTATTTTTGTTCCTTCCTCCTATTTTTTATATTCTTCAACTATTCCTTTGCTAAATTAATGACTTCATCTATATTATTACAATCTATAAATCTTAGTCACTTTATAAACTTAGATTCATTTTTAGAATACACTACTTTTCTCAACATGTCAAAATGTGACATACTTATTTACAAAACTTTACAAATACTCATTAAAAAGCCAAGTAAGTATTTTACACTTGCTTGGCGTATTAAATTACAAAACTTTACTTTTTTAATCGTAGTAATCTTTGACAAATTTTATCTTTACCTGACATCTCACTATAATCTTTTGTTTCAAGTTCTTTAGTATATAAGTCTATACTATCTATAGTTTGATGTTTAGTAAATTTTCCACATTTGAAGCAATATACATATTTAAAGCCCTTTATTTTAACGTACTTTCGATTACTTCTAATAGGATAAATGTAACCACATTCACTACACATAAAATCTTTTTCTTTCATAACTCCCCCATTTATTTTGTTATTTTTTCTTTACCTCCCATATAAGGTCTTAAAACCTCAGGCACAACAATACTTCCATCTTCTTGATAATTATTTTCTATTAAGGCGATTAGTCCTCTTGGAGTTGCAACGCAAGTATTATTTAAAGTATTTAAGTAGTAATTTCCTTTTTCTCCCTTTACCCTTATTCCTAACCTACGAGCTTGAGCATCTCCTAAGTTAGAACAAGAACCAACTTCAAAATATTTTTGTTGTCTTGGACTCCACGCTTCAATATCACAAGATTTAACTTTTAAATCCGCTAAATCACCACTACAACATTCAAGTTGTCTTACAGGAATATTCCAATTTCTAAAAATATCAACAGTATATTTCCACATTTTATTATACCAATCCATGGCATCTTCTGGTTCACACAAAACTATCATTTCTTGTTTTTCAAATTGATGAACTCGATAAAGTCCTCTTTCTTCAAGCCCATGAGAGCCACCTTCTTTTCTAAAGCATGGTGAGTACGAAGTCATTGTAACAGGCAAATCGCTTTTTTTAAGCATTTGACCTTGAAACTTACCAATCATTGAGTGCTCACTAGTACCAATTAGATACAAATCTTCGCCTTCGATTTTATACATCATTGCCTCCATTTCTGGAAATGACATAACCCCTTCAACAACACTACTATGAATCATAAATGGCGGAATAGCATAGGTAAATCCTTTATCTATCATAAAATCTCGAGCATAAGCTAGCATAGCTTCATGAAGTCTCGCAATATCGCCCATTAAGTAATAAAAGCCTTCTCCACTAGTCCTTCCCGCAGATTCTTTATCTAAACCATTTACGCTGGCAATAATATCCGCATGATAAGGAATTTCATAATCCGGCACTAGAGGTTCCCCAAACTTTTCAACTTCCACATTTTCACTATCATCTTTACCAATCGGCACACTTCCATCAATTATGTTAGGAATAACAAGCATTATATCCTTAATTTCCTTAGATAATTCTTCCTCTTTAGCTTCTACTTCTTCAATTTCTTTATTAATATTGCCGACATCAATTTTAATTTGTTCAGCCTCATCCTTTTTGCCATCACACATTAAAGCCCCGATTGAGGCACTTAAATCATTTCTTTTACTTCTTAGCTCATCAACCTTCATTTTACATTCACGATATGCTTTATCATATTCATAAACTTCATCAACAAGCCCAAGCTTTTCTAATTGAAATTTTTTTTTAATATTTTCTTTTACTAAATCCCTATTTTCCCTAATTAATTTAATATCTATCATTTTTCTTTCCTCCCAAAACAAAAAGGATAAGCACAAAAGGAGTCTATAATGACGGTGCCATCCTTTAATTAACTTAATTTGATAACGGTTTTTATCCCGAGGTTATAAACCCAACTCTAAAGGTAGATTTCATTATTTTAATTTATTCTTTTCCACCAACCAAGAACTCTCTATAAAACGCATATAATTACTTATCCTTTTTCTTCGTTTTTACATAACTAATATAGCACATATCTTTTGTTTTTACTAGTATTTTTAATAATTTTCTGCTTTTAATTCAAAATAACTTTGAGGATGATTGCATACAGGACAAACTTCTGGAGCTTCCTTACCAATAACAATGTGTCCACAATTACGACAAACCCAAATGCATTCACCATCTTTGCTAAATACAAGTTTATCATTAATATTATTTAATAATTTAAGATATCTTTCTTCATGTGATTTTTCAATAGCTGCAACTTTAGTAAATAAATCAGCAATTCTATCAAATCCTTCTTCCCTAGCAGTTTCAGCAAAACCAGCATACATATCAGTCCATTCATAGTTTTCCCCATTTGCGGCATCTTGCAAATTTTGAATAGTGTCAGGAATACTTCCACCGTTTAATTCCTTAAACCACATCTTAGCATGTTCTTTTTCATTATTTGCAGTTTCTTCAAATATAGCGGCAATTTGTTCATAACCGTCTTTACGAGCTTTTGATGCATAATAAGTATACTTATTTCTTGCTTCACTTTCTCCAGCGAAAGCTGCCATTAAATTTTTTTCTGTTCTACTTCCTTTTAAATCCATAATTTACCTCCTTATTAGAACTATTTATTATTAACGCTTTTTATATCCTGTAATTCAAAACGATATTTTTGTTTTACTTCAGGATATTTTACATGGTCTACTTCACTTAAAAACATGTCATAATCTCTTACATATAAAAGGTTCTCCCCATATAAAGCTCGATATATAACTACCTTTTTATTAGTTTCACTGTCTATTGCAACATCTAAAACTAGATAAAAATCACCTTTAAAATGTTTGTAAATACCATTTAATTTTATTTCGTTCAAAACTTTTCCTCCCTATTAGTATTATATCACTGATTTAGCCAAAATCAATGCATAATTAACTAACTTTTCCATATATTTTAACTAGAAAGGAATGGTAATAATGGAAATTCTAAAGGTTTCATCAAAGTCTAATCCCAGTAAAGTTGCGGGAGCTATTGCCAATATTTATCGAGAACAAAAAGAAGTTGAAATTCAAACTGTAGGGGCTGGGTCTTTAAACCAAGCTATTAAGGCGATTGCCATATGCCGCGGGTTTGTAGCTCCTACCGGCGATAACTTAGTTGTAATACCAGCATTTAATGACATAATAATAAATGGTGAACAAAAGACTGCAATAAAGCTTATCATAACAAACAAATAACGGACTAATCCGTTATTTTATTTTTAATGATATTACTAGTGGATCAAACAATTCAAGTATACCATGAATTAAGAAAAAGTAACCTAATACTAATACTTGAATATCATTTTCATAATATAAATTCATTGTAGTAAGTAAACCAGCAAGAATAAATAATGCTAAACATATAACTTCCATAATCCACATCTTATTTTTTCGATCATTATAATAATCACTTTTCTTAAGTTTTATTAAGGATAATAAAATTATCCAAATAAGTAAGCACAAAGCTAAATACCATGGAATTTTGTTAATATCTAAATAAATAGACACTACTAGTACTATGATAGATGCTAAACTTGTAAATAAGCCTTCATAGTCATAACTTTTAAATGTCAGAATAAATTTAATCATATTAAGTATTGCATATACAATTAAGACTCCTATAAATATAGATTTAACTTTAACAAAATAAAATAAAGGGAATGTAAGTAAAACACTACCACATATTATTAAAAATACTGATGTAATCAAATCAACCATTTGTTTTTTCTTCATAAGTTTGTACCTCCATATAGATTGTACCAAATTTCTTAAGAAAAGTCATTAATTTTGTAATATTTTCTTCTCAATGCAAATGCACGTTATCTTAAGGACGTGTTTTTAGTTTGAGAAAATTCTGCATCTATTTATATGCTATTATTGTAATTAGTAAATATTTAAATACCAATGACCTTTGGATAACAATTATTCCCATCGTTTTGTCTCTATTGAATGTATTTTCAAGAAACGAAATGTACCGTATTACAGTTGTACTTTTCTTAGCAATTAAATGTTATAAAATCGGTCGTTTTTCAACCATATAGTTTTCTTTGTTTAGCATCAGCAACGTAAGTTTTCTAAATAATTGTTTTATTTCTAATTAATTATCTATTTTATAATATACCGCAATCGGTATATTACTATAAATTCATATTTTTGGCACTTAATTTTTGATAATTCTTTCTTGATAAACCAAATATGGCATTAAAACGACCACATGGGCGAACTAAGGATTCCTCACTTTTTTCAATAAATGTTTTTCTTTCTATTATTTCATCAAGACTAAGTGTTAAAATAGATGCGCTTTTAATAACATGAGGAAGCAAACCTAGAGAATCTAAATATGGTAATACCTCTTGCAAGTAATTAACATTTTTATTAACTACCAAAGAAGTTAAATACTCTGGTCCATAGGTCTTTACTATATAGTCTATCGATTCTTTTAACTCTTCGCTTCTTTTATAAAAGATACTACCTGTTAGAGAAATGTTGTACTTTTTACATAAAGTAATTATTTTTTCTACTTCTTCTTTATCTCTTGTAAACATTGAAGGCATTATCTTAACATTATTCTGTTTACAAACTAAAATTATTTTCTCTATTTCTTCTTTACTTAAACCAAATATTGTAGCATTAAAAGGAATATTATTTACAAGACATATATTAACTATTTCTTTTATTTCAGAAGTTGTTTTACTAAATATAGAACCTGTGATAGGAATACTTTTTTCTCGACAATATTTGATTACTTCTTCAACTTGCTTAGAATTTTCTCTAAACATTCTGCCTTGGGCAGGGATGTTTTCTTGTTTACAAATATTTATTATTTTTTCTATTTCTTCCGGAGTATTCATAAACATACTACTTGAGACAGATATATTTTCTTTCTTGCAAAGCGATATTATTTCTTTGACTTCATCGATATTTTTAGTAAACATACCATTTACAATAGGAACATTGTATTTTTTAGTTATATCTATTATTTTCTTTATTTCGTCTGCAGAACTAGCAAAAGTACTTATCATGATAGGAATATTGTTTTCCTTGCAAATAGATATTATTTTTTCCATTTCATCAGCAGTTTTACCAAACATACTACCTGTTACAGGGATGTTTTCTTTCTTACATAGATTATATATTTTTTCAACTTCCAAAGCAGTTTTATAAAATATACCTCCGGAAATGGGAATATTCTTTTCTTGGCAGAAAAGAATAATTTTCTCTATTTCATCTGCAGTTTTAATAAACATACTACCTGTCACAGGAACGTTATATTTTCGACAAACAGCTATTATTTTAGCTACCTCCCCTGGAGTTTTTTTAAAAATACCGGGATTTATTGGAATATTTGCTTCTTTACATAGCAATATTATTTTTTCCATATCTTCTTTATGAAGAAGGAAAGCACCAGAATTCACAGGTATATTATATTTCTCGCAAAGTGCTACATTTTGAGCAATATCATTTATTTCAAGTCTTGACATGGCTGCGGACATTATTAAAGATTTATCTGTTAGTAAGGTTTCTACACCTTTGATTCTAGATGTTTTTTTACTTAATATAGTCGTAGTTTTATTTATATAATCCATTCCGTAATTAGCAAGAACATAATTAAATGTATCTTGTAAATCCTCAGGATTACAACTTAATATATGCACCGTAGATATTATACTACTTTCATACATACCGCTTTTCTTTAGAAATTCATAGTTTTCTCTAATATTTTGGGGAGCCCTAAATAAAACACTAGCGCTTTTTTCAATATTCCTAGGACTTACCTTACATTCATTTATTAAGAATTCAAGTACACCTTTGATTTCTTGATATTTTCCGCGAGTTAAAATACATTCTTTTTTGTCTATAACTTTATTTGCATCTAAACCATAGCTTTTAAATAATTGATCTAATTCGTAGGCACTAATCATAATTGTATCCCCTTTAGTTTTGCATAATTCTTTTTAGACATACCAAATATTGAATTAAATTTTCCACTTGGAAGAATTAAATTTTCCCCGATGTCTTCGATAAATGTCTTTCTCATTATTAATTCATCTAAGCTTAGAGTTAGGATAGATGAGCTTTCAACAATATAAGGAAGTAAGTCTATAGAATCTAAGTATGGAAGTACCTCTTTTAAATGATTGACATTTTTACAAACTACGAGAGGTACTAGGTATTTTTCGCCATAAGTATTTTTTAGGTAATTTATAGATAAAGCTAAGTCTTTGCTAGACAATATAAATACATTACCATTAATTAAAATATTCTCTCTTTTGCACATATCAATTATTTTTTGGATATCTAATGCTGTCCTTAAAAACATACATCCCATCACAGGGATATTTTCTTTTTGGCAAACCGCAATTATTTTTTCTATTTCTAAAGCTGGTCTTAGAAATACACTTCCTGTGATTGGTATATTCTCTCTTTTGCAAAGTGCTATTATTTTTTTGACTTCCTCAGAAGTCTTTTTAAAGACAGAACCGGTGATTGGTATATTTTCCTCCTTACAAATTTCTGCGATTTTTTTGATTTCTTCCGCAGATTTCATATAAACACTACCGGTAATAGAGATATTTTCCTCTCTGCATATAGCTATTATTTTTTTTAGCTCATTACTGTTTTTCATGAATACACTTCCTATCAAAGCTATATTCTCTTCCTTGCAAATATCTATGATTTTCTTTACTTCACTTGAACTTTGCATGAATGCCCCAGCTATTATAGGCCTATTTTCTTCTTTAAAAATAGCTATTATTTTTTCTACTTCCGCCGCAGACCTAGAAAATATTCCGTTAGTTATAGGTATATTTTCTTTGCGACAGATTTGAATTATCTTTTCTATTTCTGAAGCTGTTTGATTAAATACATTACTTGTAATAGAAATATTTTCTTTTTGACAGACACAAATTATTTCCTTAATTTCTTCAGCAGTTCTTTTAAATACACTTCCTCCCAGAGAGATATTGGCCTTTAGACATAGCTTAATTATCTCTTCAAGTTTATCACCTTGGGTCATGAATACACTACCCGTGATAGGGATATTATATTTTCTACATATAGATACCATTTTATCGATTTCTTCAGGGCTTTTCAAAAATACTCCAGGGAAGGCGGGAATATTGTTATCTTTACAAATCATTATTATTTTTTCTACTTCATAAAAATGTTTAGAAAACATTGTATTATTAAGAGGTATATTCTCTCGTTTACAAATAGAGATCATCTTTTTGATTTCTTCAGCACTTTTCAAAAAGATGTTACCTGAGACAGGTATATTTTCTTCATGACATAATTTAATTATTTTTTCTAATTCCTGAGTATTTGCTTTAAATAAATAGCTTGATACAGGCACATTCTCTTGAAGGCATATTTCAATTATTTTTCTTACTTCATCGGAAGACTTACTAAATGCACTTGGAATAATGGAAATATTATATTGTTTGAAAATAAGAATTATCCTTTTTAATTCCTCGGGACTTGTAATAAAAGCATAACTTGATATAGCAATATTCTCTTCTTGACAGACATTAATTATTTTTTCTACTTCAGAAGCATCCTTGTAAAAAGCTCGAGCTATATAAGGAACATTGTATTTTTTAAATACCAAAATTATTTTTTCTAGTTCCTCTGGAATTTTTTGAAATATACTTGCCGAGATAGGAACATTTTCTTTTTGGCACAATTTTACATTAGCTAGGATATCTTCAGAGCTTAATAATGAATTTGTAGCAAGGATAATTAAAGCTTTGTCACAAAATATTTGTTCAATCTTTTTTATCCGTTCGACAGTTTTTCCTAAAATAGATGGAGTTTTATTAATATACTCTATACCATAATTTGCATAGACATAGTTAAACATTTCTTTTAAAGAAGCGGGTTCTGTACTTAAAACATGCAAAGCTTTTTCTATAGTACTTTGATATACCCCATTTTCATTTAAAAAATAATAATTTTCCTTAACATTATTCGGAGCAAAACTTAAAACACTTGGGCATTTTTCAATATTCTTAGGATTTACTTTACATTCCTTAATCAAGAATTCTAGAACCATTTTAATATCTTGATACTCCCCATAAGTTAAAACATTCTTATTTTTTTCAATTAATTTACTTGCATCTATCCCATATTCTTTAAGCAAACTTACCAGTTCAAAATTTCCAATCATAATACCACCTTTTAAACAAGTTCATCTAGTAAACTTATATCTTCTTCGATTAGGTCTATATAATTAGGGCCTAATCTATTTATTAAAGCATCTATTTTCTTTTTAAATTCATCATGGCTACATATAAATATAGGTACTTCTCTTTCAAAAATATCTTCAACGCTATCAAAGCCTAATTTATAAAAATATTCAACATTTTGCATACAATCTTCCTGCATATCATATATACTATCTATGATACTTTTGCCATAGACACGCTCTATTTTATCAAAATCAATTTCCATATTTCCTCCGCTTTCTACTTACATTACTCATCCTTATTATATCATACAAATCCTTAATTGAATGAGAATTTTCTACTAGATAAAAATCTATGCCAGCATTTATAGCTCCTTTTTTATCAGTGTTAAGACTATCACCAATCATTAAAGAGTCATCTTTTGAAGTATTACCAAGTGCAAGAGCAAATGCTTTAAGGGAAGGTTTCATTGCCGCATCACCAGCGATAATTTTATCAATATATTCATATAAACCTGCCCTTTTTAACCTCATTACTTGAGTATAACTAAACCAGTTTGTAAGAATAACTATTTTCTTATTATTTTCCTTTAGATATTTAAATAACTCCAAAGTGCCACTTGATACTTCATCTTTAATAGTTTCTCCATTATATATTAGCCAACCTAAGATAATATCTTCACTTATATGAAAACCAAAACTAGCAAAATACTTGCTTAAAGTTTTAATATCATACTTAGGAAATGTTTCTTCGAATGTATCTAAGATATATTGTTTTTGTTTAAAAAACTCTTCTTGTTCATTTGGTAAAATATGCTCTTTAAAATAAGTATCCTCATTACTCCAATCAGGAGTTAAAATAGTATAATCTAAATCAAATATGTACTTTTGATAATCTTTCATTTTATAGATTTCTCCTTATTAAATTATTTAATTCAACCGCATATTCCATTGGAAGTTCTTCTTTGAATTCATCAATAAAACCAAGAACAATTAGTTCAGTTGCTCTCTCTTTACTTATACCTCTACTCATAAGATAAAACAAAACATCATCACTAATTTTAGATATCGTAGCTTCATGTTCAATATTACTTGTTATATTACCACAGGCATTGACAGGAATGGTATCACTCATAGATTTATCATCTAGAATAAGGCTATCACACTTAACCATTGCTTCACTTTTTGTAGCGTTTTTTTTAATATCCACCTTACCTCGATATGTGGCATTTCCTCCATCACTTGCTATACTTTTAGAAACAATTTTACTTTTAGTATTTTTACCTAAATGAATCATTCTTGCGCCGCTATCTTGTTCTTGACTTTTCTGAGCGACACTAATTGTGATACATACACCGCTTGCATTATCGCCTTTTAAAACACAGCAAGGATATTTCATAGTTACCTTAGAACCAATATTACCATCAATCCATTCCATCGTGCCATTTTCATCTACCAAAGCTCTTTTAGTAACTAAATTATAAACATTCGTAGCCCAATTTTGGACAGTTGAATACCGACATTTAGCATTTTTCCCCACATATATCTCCACGATTGCCGCATGCAAACTAGATTCACTATAACTTGGAGCAGTACAGCCTTCGACATAATGAAGGGATGAATTATCATCAACAATAATTAAAGTTCTTTCAAACTGCCCCATGTTCTTACTATTTATCCGAAAATAACTTTGAAGAGGTCTATCTAAAGTAGTATTCTTTGGCACATAAATAAATGAACCTCCACTAAAAACTGCGGCATTAAGGGCAGCAAATTTATTTTCCGTGAAAGACACTATCTTACCAAAATATTTTTTAACAAGGTCTGGGTACCTTTTTATAGCATCTTCAATAGATGTGAAAATTACATGTTTTTTTTCAAGCTCTTCAATCATATTATGATAAATTACTTCACTTTCATACTGAACTCCCATACCTCCGAAATGTTTTTCACTCTCCAAGACTCCCACACTGTCTAGTTCATCAACTACCGGTTTTAAGATATTGTTCCAATTGCTTTCTAATTTTTTGTCAGCTTCATTACTCTTGTAATAAATAACATCATCAAAATTTAAGTTAATCTCAGGGCCAAAAGAAGGCATATCTTGCTTTACAAATGATTCATATCCTTTTAGCCTATAATCTAAAACCCATTTATTCTCTTCCTTTATCTTAGAAATCTCTCTTACTTTTTCTTCATTTAACCCAACAATTTCCATATCACTTACCCACTTCATCTAATATTTTTATGGCACTTTTGCTCGAAAGAAGAGCACAATTTTTCCTTGCTGGTTGCAAATATATTTCATCAAAAACATTAAGTTCACCAAGCACCTTTGAATTATATTCTTCTTCATTAATCATATTTTGATAATTATTCATTATCAATCTTGCTTCATCTAAGGTTTTACCTATTAAACTTTTAATAATTATACTCGTACTACTGGTACATATTGCGCAAGCTTCCCCATCAAAGCAAGCGTCTACTATTTTGCCATTTTCAATTTTAAGCATTAAATCTATATTATCAATGCAAGAATCACTTCTAGTATTAGCCTTTTTATAAGAAGAATCCATGACAAGTCCTCTATTCATCGGATTTTGATAATTATCAAGTATTATTTCTCTTTTTGTTTCTTTATCCATACTTAATCTCCTTCATAAATTCTTTAACTATTTGCTCTTCCTTTGAAGCATCACCAACCAGTAATCCTTCCATAAGAAGTTTTATAGCTTTATCTTTACTTATACCTCTACTTTCTAAATAAAATAATTTATCTTTATTAAACTCTCCAATATAAGCTGAATGACTTGAACAAGTATTATAATTTCTAATAAGTAAATTAGGCTTTATAATACTTTCCCCATCTTTTAAATTAATTATTTCATTTTCTTCATTACAGATACAATTACTGGCATCATTTGGTATAATACCCAATACATTAAATTCTAACTTTTTATTATCAGTATTAACCCCATGACATATAACTCTACTCTCAGTATTACTACACCCATGATTTATGTTTATATTACATATATTTTTATCTTTACATATAATACTTAAATAATATATTACTTTAGCATTTTCACCATTTAAATTAATATTTACAGAAACATCCTTATTTATAACGAAATGATATATTTCTAAGGTTTCATCTTTGTTTATATTAAAATTAGTATCTTTATTTATATATATAACCTTATTCATTGTAACCTTCTTTTTCGGTCTCTAAAGCTAAACTAATATCCCCAGTTTTAATAATTTTACCATTTTTCATAATATGAACATAATTAGGCTTAATTAACTCTAGTATCCTTGGATAATGGGTAATAATTAAAATAGATACATCAGGATTTTCTTCTTTATATTTATTTATATTATCACACACAACCTTTAAAGAATCAATATCAAGACCAGAATCTATTTCATCTAAAATAATAAACTTAGGCTTTAAAATCTTTATTTGCAGTACTTCATTTTTCTTTTTTTCTCCCCCAGAAAATCCTTTATTTACATGTCTATGTATTACATCTTTAGAAAAAGATAAATCCTCTAGTGAGTTATTTACTTCATTTATAAATTTAAAATAATCAATATGTTTACCAGTTTGTTCTTCATAAGCATTTTTCAAAAATTCGCTATTTGTAACCCCTTCAACTTGGGTTGGGTCTTGCATAGCTAAAAACATCCCTAGCTTAGCTCTCTCGCTTACTTCAAGATTGTTTATATTAACATTATTAAAGATTATATCACCATCATTTATTTCATATAAATAGTGTCCCATCAAAGCTTTAGAAAGAGTTGATTTTCCCGTGCCATTTGGCCCCATGAGAGCATGAACTTCTCCATCTTTAATTTCAAGAGATAAACCATCAATTATTTTTTTATCTTCATCTTTTAAACTAACTTTCAAATTCTTTATACTTAACATACTTTTCACCTTACTTATTTACTTTCTCAATTAAAGTTATTACTTCATCAATTATTTCTAGATTATCATTTTTTATATTATCTACCACGCATGTTTTTATATGACCTTTAAGCATATTATTGCCAAGACTCTGAAGAGAATGCATACACGCAGATATTTGGGTTATAATATCGCTACAGTACCTATCATCGGCAACCATTTGCTTTATGCCCCGTATTTGACCTTCGATAACATTTAATCTTTTGATAATATTTTGTTTTTCTTCACAATTAGCTTTTTTATTTTTATTACACATTTTACATACTTCTTGCATTATTACCACCTAAAAATTATTATACACCCCACGGGGGTATATTGCAAGTTATTTTACTTTTTCACTAAATTAATTTCGAAGTTCCCGTTTTTGTGAAGGTGGGAACTTAGTTATGAAAATAGTGATGAATATACCTATTGACTAATTGGAATCTAATGATATAATAAGCGTGTTACTTAGGGGATATGGCAATGCTGAGGAGCAACCAGAGCAATAAGTAACGGCAAACAAAAAAGGAGGCAACATTGCTTCTTTTTATATTGCCTTCTTTTTTGATGCCAAATTAGCGATAAACCTCGGGGTTTAAGGGGCAGAGCCCCTTTAAAATTTGCTTTTTAGGGATTTTTGTATTAAAATATATATTCGTTGGTTTATTTGTCATTTAAAGGAGTGAAAATCATGACAAATTATAATCAATTAAATGCTTCTCAAAGAGAAACAATTCAAATATTATTTAATAAAGGAAAGAGTTTTACTGATATCGGATTAGCTATAGATAAAGATAGAACTACTATTGCAAAAGAAATAAAAAGGAATAGGTATATTAAAAGTAACTTCTACGATGCTTTTGATAAAAAAGGTATTGCAGAAGCAGTCGAAAAATGCGAGATATTAAGGACTAAATATGTTTGTAACAATTGCCCATTAAAAAACACTTGTAACAAACATCACCTATATTATGAATATCGTTTAGCACAAAAACGTTATGAAGAACAACTGGTTACATCCAGAAGCGGTGTTGATATTACACCAGAAGAAATTCAAGCAATTGAAGAACAAATTGTACCTCTTATCAAGTACAAAAAGCAAAGTATCAATCAAGTGTATATCAATCATCCCGATATTCTGTATTTTTCTAAAACAACGTTTTACAAATATGTAGATATGGGCATATTTTCTTTAACAAATGCAGACCTTCCTAAACTTATAAGATATAAGAAAAGAAAAAGTAGCAAATCTGAAAAGAAAAACAAAAGAGAATTAGCACTTTTAAATGGTAGAAGATACGAGGATTACGTTCTATATAAAACTAATCATCCGCAAATGAATATTGTTGAAATGGATACTGTAATTGGGCAAAGAGAAAACAGCAAATGTTTACTTACATTATATATTCCAAAAACGCATTTTATGTTAATCTTTCTTTTAGATAAAAAAGATTCAGCATCAGTTAATGCTAGAATCAATTTGTTAAAAGAAAAACT
>CAVGEW010000054.1:0-20365 GCA_963628465.1 Agathobacter sp.
TTCTTGGATAGATAAAGTTATCATTAAACCTGCGACTATCAAAAGTACGATGCTTATCATCATATCAGATACATATCTTTTTAAAAATAGATACGCAAATATGGCTCCGAGAGGCTCTGATAAACCTGACATAAAAACCATTTTTATAGCTTTTCTTCTGCTTTTTGTTGCATAGTATATTGGAACTGCAATTGATATGCCTTCCGGAATATTATGAAGCATTATTGCTATGGATAATTTAATTCCAAGCTTACTACTATGATAACTACTTAGAAATGTTGCAATTCCCTCTGGTAAATTATGAAGTATTAAAACTATCATATTAAGTATCCCTAATTTATATAAATCTTCTTTTTTAGTTTCGTTTTCTAATTCTTTACTAAGTATTGTAATGGTGATATAACTTAAAATAAAACAAACTGCTAAAATTAAAGTCCCCTTCCCTACTCCAAAAGCATTAGTTACTTCATAAAATGCTGGAGGAATTAAATCAAATATACTTATAGAAATCATAACTGCTAAAGAAAAAGAAAGACAAAAGCTAATAAATTTATTTAAATTAATCTCTTTTATTTTAACGAATATAAATATGGTACCTATTAATGTAGATAAACCAGCGATTGTTGTAAGAGCTAATGAAAATATGATGTTTTGCATAAATACCACCATTTAAGTATATGAATATACAAAATAATTTTGCATATAATATTTATATAGCGAGGAAGCTTAGTTTAATTATTGTTCTAAATTGTCAATAAAGTAAGTAAACAATTTATCTTGATTAATATCATCTAAATCTTCTGGGTGCCACTGAACACCTACAATAAATTTATACTTTGGAATACTAATGGCTTCAATAACACCATCAAGGCTTATTGCCTCGATTTTAAAAAAGTCTTTCTTTTCGACCTTGCAAGTGTGTCTACTATTAACAAGAATTTTATCTTTGTTATATATCTGCTTTAATATACCATCACATACGATTACTTCATGAACATATTGTTTATTTGGTTCATTGTGATTATCTACTTTAATTGTATTATCTAAGAAAGTGTCCATATTTGCTATAGCTTGCATGCCGGCACAAATACCTAGTAATGGCTTATCTTTATCTAAAGCATATTTTATAACTTTGATATCTGTTTCTCCCCAAGTGTTTCCTCCCGGAATAATAAAACTATCACATAAATCAAGATAATAAGATATATCTTTTATATTGGGTATTAATATAGGTAAAACATTATGTTTTTCAAGTACTTTGATTAAAGAGCGAGGTACTTTTTCTTGTTTTAAACTTATTTCATTTGTTATAATTCTTGTTGTAATACCAATTTTTTTCAAATAAATCACTTCCTTATTTTACCACTTAAATATATGTGTAAATTAACAATATTGTTCCATAATAATAGTGGGAGGTATATAAATGAGTAAGATGAAAGATAATGCTAGAAATAAAGCAAGAAAAAATGCTAAATGTTCTAGTAAAGCTAGTGCAAGAAATAATGCACGAAATGAAGCTCGTAATGAAAACTGTAGATAGTTTTTAGATATGCGCATGGGGATGATTTTCATAATCTTCCTCTATTTTTTTATTTTGTAAATGGGAATATATCTCGGTAGTTTCTAAGTTTTCATGGCCAAGTAGCTCTTGAATTACTCTAAGATCAGCACCATTATTAAGCAGGCTTGTTGCAAAAGAATGCCTTAGAGTATGGGGGCTTACTTCTTTTTCTATGCCAGCTTGCTTTGCTAAAGTTTTAAGAATCTTAAAGACCATTTGGCGGCTTATTTTTGAACCATTTTTATTTATAAACACATAATTACAAGTATTATTTTTTATTAAAAATACGCGATATTTATCTATATATTCTCTTAATGCTTTGCTAGATGCATCTCCAAAGGGAATAATTCTATCTTTCTTCCCCTTCCCTGTCACTCTTATTACACATTCATCATAATCAATTTGATTGAGTTCAAGGTTAGTTATTTCACTAATTCTCGCCCCTGTTGCGTAAATTAACTCAAGCATTGCTTTGTTTCGGTAATCAATAGGTTTAGTTAATCTCATATTAAGAAGTTTATCTATTTCTTCATTTGTTAAATAAGTAGGCAACTTCTTATCTAGTTTCGGACTTTTAATGCCATCACAAGGGTTATTTTTAAGTTTATCAGTGAAGACTAAATATTTGTAAAAAGAGTTTAACACGGTTAAATAATGAGCTTTAGTTCGCGCTGTTAGTTTTGAATCTACTAAAAAACTTCGTATGTCTTTATTATCTAATGTAATCAAATCTTTCTTTAAATAATTACTTATTAAAAGTAAATTTTCCCCATAAGAATCAATAGTGTTTGAAGATAATCTACGTTCATATTTTAAATATTCTAAAAAATTTATAACATCTTTATCTTCAATATTGTTTATAATGTTTCGCATATAATCACCTTATTTATAATAACATTGTATCATTTTTTAAGAAAATGTGCTATACTTATTTATGTGATATTATGGAAATTTTAGCAGATAAATTAAGACCTAAGCGTTTAGATGATATAATCGGCCAATCCCATTTAATTGGAGATGGCAAAGTTTTAACTAATCTTGTCAAAAACAAGAAACTTTTTTCATGTATTTTTTATGGTAAACCTGGGACTGGTAAAACAAGTATTGCAAGTGCACTTGTTAATGAACTAGATATGCACTATAAATTTTTGAATGCCACAGTTAATAATAAAGCGGACTTTGATACTGCATTAATGGAAGCTAAAATGTATGGTGATATGGTACTTATTGTAGATGAAATTCACCGCATGAATAAGGATAAACAAGATTTACTTCTTCCTTACATGGAAAATGGCACAATTATATTAATTGGTCTTACTACCTCAAACCCATATCATAAAATAAATCCTGCGATAAGAAGTAGATGTCAAATATTTGAAGTTCGCGAGCTTTCTGCAAATGATATAAAACTAGGTTTACAAAAAGCTCTTAAAAACTTTGATGAGATTAAAATAGATGATGAAGTTTTAAATTACATCGCAACCCTATCCTCTGGAGATATGCGTTTTGCCTTAAATCTACTTGAGGTTGCCTATTTTGCTAGTGATAAAAATATAACTATTGATTCTGTCAAAAGAGTAAATAGTAAACCAGTATTTTTTCATGATAAAGATGGCGATGGCCACTACGATGTTTTAAGCGCTTTACAAAAGTCTATCCGTGGAAGTGATGTTGATGCATCCCTTCATTATCTAGCAAGGCTGATTGAAGTCGAGGATTTAGATAGTATCTACCGACGACTTAGCGTTATTGCCTATGAAGATATAGGGCTTGCAAATCCGGGAATTGGGCCAAGAGTTATGGCAGCCATAAGTGCCGCGGAACTTGTTGGACTTCCTGAGGCTCGAATACCTCTTGGAGAAATAGTAATTGAAATGGCTCTTTCTCCCAAAAGTAATAGTGCTCATTTAGCCTTAGATGCTGCGATAAATGATATTCACAAAGGAAATACAGGTAATGTCCCTGATAATATCAAAACAACTAGTAAAGATTATATCTACCCCCATGATTATCCAAATGATTGGGTTAAACAAAACTATATGCCAAAGAACTTAATTGGCAAAAAATATTATCTACCTAAAGATAATAAAGTTGAACAAAATTTAAATAAATTACATAAAGAAATGAGGAATGTAAAATGAAAATTAGTGTTATAGGTTTAGGAATATATAGCCTAGCTATAAGTAAAGCTTTATCTAAGAACAAAGAAAATAAAATAATGATATGGACAGAAAACGATGCAAAGTTTGAAGAATTTAGAAAGACTAAGAAAATAGCATCTATCTGTGATACAGAAATACCTAATAATATAAAAATATCTAACTCTTTGGAAGATGTTTTAAAAGAAACAGAGTTAATATATATTGTTACTGCTAGTAAATATGTTGATATTATTACAAACAAAATGAGTAAATATTATAGCCCTAGCGTACCCGTTTGTATTGCCTCAAAAGGGATTGAAGAATCAAGAGAAGAACTGCTTTCTAATATAGTTAGAAATAATTTAAATACGAAACATATTGCGGTTATATCTGGCCCTACCTTTGCCATAGATATTATAAATAATGAACCTGTTGCCTTAGCTTTAGCATCATGTAGTAAAAGAGCCCGCAAAAGTGTTTTAAATACGTTACCTAATGATACATTAAAATTAAGAAAATCTAAGGATATCATTGGTATTCAAATATGTGGGGCTACGAAAAATGTAATTGCTATAGCATCTGGAATATTAAGTGGACTTGGTTATAGTAATTCAACCCAAAGCTTTTTAATTAATGAGTCCTTGCATGACATTAAGCATATAATTAAGATATTTGGTGGTAAACCTAAGACAATCTTATCTTTTGCCGGAGTTGGTGATTTAATGCTTACATGTACTAGTACTAAAAGTCGTAATTTTAGTTTTGGATATACAATAGGTAGTACAAAAGATACTAAAAAAATAAAAGAATATCTAGCAAATAACACAGTTGAGGGTTATAATACCCTAGAGGTAATATACAAGATGCTTGAAGAAAGAAATACTCCTATTGAGTTAATTACAGTAATTTATAATATTGTTTATAATGATGAAAATCCCAATACTTTAGCAAAATTTTTAATTGAAAAAAAGTAATCATGAATTGATTACTTTTTCTATTACATAATAAGCTATTAAAAGACCTGCAGTAGATGGAACAAATATACTAGAAGATACAACCTTATCTTTATTTAATGACTCTTCATTAGATGAGCACACTGGAACTTTTAAGCTTAATCCTCTTTTTCTTGCTTCATATCTTATTTTTTTAGCTAAGGCATCATTACTAGTTTTATCTAGTCTTGTAATAATAACCGAGCTAGGGTTAAGTCTTTTGCCAGTTCCCATAGAACTAATTATCTCAATTTTGTTATCTTCAGCATATTTCATGAGTACAAGCTTTGCTTTAACATCATCACATGCATCTATGATAAAGTCAAAATTACCTAAAGTGTTAATGTTATCTTCGTTAACATACATGTTCTTTCCTTGTATATTAATTTTATTATTTATCATAAGCATTCTTTTTATGGCGACCTCAACTTTAGGTTTGTCTATATCTTCTTGAGTTGCTAGTATCTGTCTGTTTAAATTACTTATTTGAAAAACATCACCGTCTATAATAGTTATATTTTTAATTCCACTTCGGATTAAAGCTTCAAGGCAAGTACCCCCTACTCCCCCTACGCCAACAAGTAAGATATTTACTTTACTAATCTTATCTAAAGCATCTGTGCCTATTAGCCCTTCTAATCTTTCAAACATACATTCCTCCATAATAAAACCCAAAGGGTTGCCATGCATTGATAAAAACCCGCGCTCTGCGAGGTGGGCATCACATGAATTACTTTAGGATTCTTACTCACTTAATGGTTAAGTCTTCTACACCATAATTCAATTAGATTCCCTTATTATCTATCTAGTCGGTTTTATATTGACATAGACATTTCCTTTAGGTATCTTAATTATAGCAAATTATTCTTTATTTGCCAATATATTTTGAATTGTTTTTTCGTTATTTAACACAGAAGTGTCAACTTCTTCAATATTTATAAATTCATCCATTGCATTTGTTACATTATAAACCCATGCTGGTTTAGCAATCTTTTGCCCATTTTCATCATAAGTTGGGTTATATATTTTACCAATTAACTCAACAGTATTTAGACCCTTTTGAAAGTATCCTTCATCAAGTAATATAACATACTTTAAAACACCATATTCAATTGTTTTATAACCAATGAGCCCACCTTGATACATACCACCAAATATATTATTTTTATTTAACATATATTTTGAAGTATAACCAGATTCAATTTGAGCAATACTAGCTGCGATTGTAAAATCTACATTTGGATACAACTTACAAAAATACTTTAATACCTTGACAATATATTCTTTATCCATTGTATTAGCTACCCTAGTTGTTTTAAACAAAGTTTTTTCTTCTAATTCAAGTTTTAAAAGATAATCTAACACTATTTTATCAAAATTATCACTATTATTTAAGAAATCTAATTCAAGATAATTTTCTTTTAACTTATTTATAAGTTCATCTTCATCAATTAAAAACGTATTAGAGAAAAAGGTTATTGTATCCATCTTTTCATTTAACATAAGATTTACTTTCTCTTCTTCAGTTATTTCGTTTTTGCTTTCTAAATAAGCTTCAGTGCTGGTTTCATATTCTACTTCTAGATGTTTTGTTTTTGTTGGCATAAGTAATATTACTATCCCAATCAATACGCCAATAAAAATTAAAATATTCTTTCTATTGGTCTGCACATATTCTATCATATATTTAATATACTCTCCTTTTCATGGCACGTTACATATTATACCACGATTCTAGTAAAAATGCAAATTGTGGCTAAAATCACTCTTTAAATATGAACATATAGTCTAGTATTTGCACTTCATCGCCAGGCTTTGCTCCAAGACTTTCAAGTTCATCTTCAATACCCATTCCTTTAAATTTACGAGCAAATCTTAATACACCTTCATCTTCATTAAATTTAGTCATAAGCAAAAGAGTTTCTATTTCTTTGCCACTTACAACCCAGATGTTTCCATCTTTCTTTATATTATATGGCTTATTATCCTCATATTTGTATACTTTGAATTGTTCTTTAGGATATAACTCTTCTTTTGGAGTTTCATTTAGTATTTTCATAAGTCTTTCAATCATGTTATCTACGCCTTTTAAATCAAAAGAACTTACGGGAATAACCTCAAGATTTGGATAAGCTTTCTTAAACTTTTCTAAGTTTTCTTTGCCATTTTCTAAATCCATTTTACTAGCGATTATTACTTCTTTTTTATTTTTTAAGATATCACTATATTTCTCTATTTCATTTCTAATTACTTTGTAGTCTTCGATTGGGTCTCTGTTTTCGCTTGCTCCCATATCCACGACATGAGCAATTATTCTTGTCCGCATAGCATGTTTTAAAAATTCTGTTCCAAGCCCAATACCACTTGATGCACCTTCGATAAGCCCAGGAAGATCAGCCATAACAAAACTTTGCCCATTTTTAAGTTTTACGACCCCAAGATTAGGGTTTAAGGTAGTGAAATGGTAAGCGGCAATTTTAGGTTTTGATGCACTTATTACGGATAAAAGAGTTGATTTTCCGACACTTGGCATCCCAACCAGACCTACATCAGCTAAAACTTTAAGTTCAAGTCTTACTTCAATTTCTTCTCCAGGTTCGCCATGTTCACTAAATTTTGGTGCTGGCATATCATGGGTAGCAAAAGATTTATTACCCTTTCCCCCACGGCCTCCATGAGCAGCGATAAATTCTTCACCATCATTAATTAAATCTGCCATTACCTCATTAGATGCTTTGTTAATAATGGTAGTTCCTTCAGGGACAGCAATGATGATATCTTCGGCATTTTTTCCATATTTATTTGACCCTTTACCATTTTCTCCTTTCGGCGCCTTTATTATTTTCCGATAACTTAGGTCCACCAAAGTCTTTAGATTTTTATCTACCTTAAATATAATGCTAGCACCACGACCACCATTTCCGCCATCTGGTCCTCCCATTGGCACAAATTTTTCTCTTCGAAAAGATGTACAACCATCGCCACCTGGCCCAGCCATTAATTTTATATTAAGTTCATCAACAAACATAGTTAATCACCTCGTTTATAATTTTACCATATTTTCCCCGCTTATTCTACAAAAAGTTGTATATTGTAGTTATTGTTTATGTTAATATAAAAATAAATCTACATTAAATGTAGACGGCTAGGAACAGGGAATAACGGCAGATAAAAATGGAACTTGCTTAATAAGTACACCAGATATTCAAATAGAAAAAATAGTCAAATCATTAGGAATGGAAATGCCAGATTTAACAACAATTGATAAGATAGATAAGTTTAAGAATCAATTAAACAAAAAACATCGCAAATCCTTGAAAATGCTAGGCAAAACGGTTTTTATTCTTAACAGCTGAAAAAGTCGGGTTATATCATGAAACTTAATTGATTCATAGTTTTATTTTACATTTTAACCTTTACATGATATAATCTTTCATAGAAAGAAGGATAACCATGGAATATAATAAAATAAAAGATGCTGATAAAATAATTGAAAAGAGCAAATATTTTGTAAAAGAACCATATAAATATAAAAATAAATGGCATGATGTATTTGGAAATAAGAATCCCATAAGTCTAGAGCTAGGCATGGGCCGAGGTGAATTTATCATTAATATGGCTAAGAAATACCCAAATATTAACTTTATTGGGCTTGAACTATTTCCATCTCAAATGGTGATGGCAACTGAAAAACTTCAAAATGAAAAAATTACTAATTTAAAATTAATAAATGATGATGCTCGAAATATAGATAAAATATTTGGTAAGGAAATATCTACGATATATTTAACATTTTCTGAACCATGGCCAAAGCCAATTGATGAAAAGAATCGTTTTACTCATATAAGTTACCTAAAGTTATATGATAAAATCTTTAAAAAAGATAAACATATAATACTTAAAACAGATAATAAGGGATTGTTTGCTTATTCTTTAGAAAGTTTATCATCTTATTGGTATACTTTTAATAAAGTTAGTTTAGATTTACATCATGATGAACGAAATATAAGTAATATTATGACAGATTTTGAAAAGCAATATGAAAAAGAAGGAAGATCTATTTATTATGTAGATGCTAAATTTGATGAATAAAAACACCATTTTCTGGTGTTTTATTCTATTCTACAACTTTAAATATTGTGGGAATTCCTCTGGTTCTGTGTCTTAAAGCTGAATCAATTGGGTCATTTAACATATCAAATGTTGCATCTTTTCCATTGCCATGTTTTTCAACCATAACACTTGATGTACCGCCATCTAAGTTTGCGGCATTAACTGCACCATATCTATCCATTATATCGACTAAATCTTTCATCGAAGCACCCTTAGTTCTCGTGGCGTTTGAATCAACAACAAGCATTAAAACAATACCATCTTTTCTTTGACCAATCGCTGTTCTTGCCGCATAACCCCAGCCGCCATTACCTTTAGTAAAAGATTTTTTGCCATTAACAATTAAGAATGGACCCATGGAAACCGCATCCCTAATTCCTAGCTCTAAGGCTTTTTCGCCACTGGTATTTTGAAGTAAAACTAAAGTATTATCTTTGTTAAAACCTATGACACCTGATGCTCCACTTATCTCATTACTCGTAATTATTTTGCTATTTGCAATTGTTAAACCAACTGGATTTGCTCCATTACTATTATGATTTGGGTCAATAAAACCACCACCATTAATGGTTAGAACTGAATTTTGTTCTTTAGCCATATCATAAATATATTGCCCACTTCGGCCTAGCCACTTTGAATAGCCAACACTAATCTTACTAGCATCGTAAACAACCCCAAGATATGCATCACAACCATTTACTTCAAACTTAATCACTTTATAAAGAGCATTTTCATCCCTTTCAAGTATGGCTCTTTCATATTCATTTTCATAATGAGTAACTTTTTCATGGTCAATGAGTGTTGGGTCAGTTTCCCGGCCTCCATCATCTATATAATTACTACCTAAGACCTTGTTTATTTCCTCAATACTATAAAACCACTTGCAATAATACTGATGATTCATCGTTGCCATCGCAGTTGTAATAAGCCAGTTTTTAAAATTATAATAAGGTCCATATAATATAAACAAAAATGATGAACAACCTAGCATATAAAGGGTAACTATGATTGATATGAAAACTGTCTTACCCTTTTTAAAACCTCGGCGGTGTTTATATTTAATTAAGTTAACAAGACCGATGATTAAAAATATAAAGCTTATAATAACTAAACTTAAAGAAACATACTTAAAAATTTTATTTACTAAATAGCCACTATTTAAGCCTATGATAAAAAATACTAAAAATGTAAATAAAACAAGGGTACTAAACCAAGTGATTAATAAGCTTTTTCTTTTATTCATTTTTACCTCCAATATATTCTTTGACCTTACTTATTGTTTTATCAAAATCATTAAAATCTACCTCAAACCAATTAATATCCATCTTATTATTAAACCAAGTGTATTGTCTTTTGGCATAATGTCTACTATTTTTTTTGATAAGTTCAATTGCTTCATCTAAGGTAAGTTTATTTTCTAAATAATCTATTATTTCTTTATAACCAATAGCTCTTTTTAAAATAAGACTATCAGGGTAAGACTTATATAAAGTTTTTACCTCATTTATAAGGCCTTTATCTATCATAGAATCTACCCTTTCATTAATTATCTGATATAGTTTATCTCTACTTGTAGTTAAACCTATAAAAATAGAATCTTTATATAAAAGAATAGGCTCATGCTTATTAGTTATATCTTTTTTTAAGAATCTTTCAAGTCTAACTCTATTGTGAGCATCGATATTACAGTCTTTATCTTTTTTAAGTGCTAGTTTATATAATTCTTCAAGAGAATACTTACTTAAATCTTCACAAGATACATCATCATAAAACTGATAGTCATAAACTCCAGCGGTAGCATAAAGACCTGTACCCCCAACTATAATAAAGTTTTTATCAGGGTATTGTTTAAATATATCTCTTAAATCCTTTTGATAGTCTTTAACACTATATTCTTCATTTGGAGTTTTAATATCAAAAAGAAAATGCTTTATACCTTGTTTTTCTTCCTCAGTAACTTTGGCACTGCCTATATCTAAACCTTTGTATACTTGGACTGCATCACAGTTAATTACATAGGCATCCATCTCTTTAGCAAGCTCTATACTAAGACGAGTTTTACCTACTCCCGTGGGCCCCATAATAAATATTTTCATCACCGTCACCTACCTGACTTATATTATTATACCATTTACTTAATTATTTTTAAATGGTATAATCTTAATTGAGGCGATAAAATGGAAGAATTTATAAAATTTAACAATCTAGAAGTTATAGATGATGGAAAATTACAAGTTAAAGTAAAGATTACAGAAAATACTTTGAACCCTTTTAATATAGTTCATGGAGGTTTAATTTTTACTCTAGGAGATACAGTAATGGGGATGCTTTGTCAAAAAAATGGTAGAAATGCAGTAACTTTAGATTCATCAATTAATTTTATATCACCAGGGGTTGGAAAATACTTGGTAGCTACCGCCAAAATTATAAAAGATGGAAAAAAGATATGTGTTCTTGAATCAGAAATTAAAAACGATGAAGATAAGCTAGTAGCTACGATGAATGGAACCTATTATTACATAAAGTGAGGTGATAGCAATAAATACTATAGGAATAATCGCCGAATATAACCCTTTTCATAATGGCCATATCTATCATATAAATAAAATAAAAGAGATGTACCCTGGAAGTATAATAATACTTGTTTTAAATGGGTATTTTTTACAAAGAGGAGAAATATCTATTTTATCTAAAGAAGATAAAACTAGAATAGCCCTAGAATATGGAGTTAATATAGTTATAGAACTACCTTTTTTATATGGAACTCAGTCTGCGGATATTTTTGCAAGAGAAAGTATTAAACTACTTAATAAACTAAAGGTAAATAAAATAGTCTTTGGAAGTGAATGTAACAATATAAATGAGTTAAGTAATATTGCTAATATACAAGAGAAATCTAGTTTTAATGATTTAGTTAAATCATACATAAAACAAGGTATTAACTACCCTACGGCGTTAGCTAAAGCTATAAATACTAACTTTTTATATAAGCCTAATGATTTACTAGGTATATCTTATATAAAAGCTATTAAGGAAAATAACTATAATATTGAACCTATCACTATAAAAAGAACTAATGATTATCATGATAAAGAAAGTAATGATAATGTAATAAGTGCCTCTAATATAAGAGGAAAAATAGCTATAAACGAAAATATTAATAAGTATTTACCTAAAAAAGTAATAGATAAACTAATCAGAATAAATAAAGATAATTATTTTAAACTATTAAAGTATAAAATAATTACAAGTGATAATTTAAGTATCTATCTTGATGTTGATGAAGGAATAGAATATAGACTTAAAAAATATATAAATGAAGCAAATAATTTAGATGAATATATTAATAAAGTAAAGACTAAAAGATATACTTATAATAGGTTAAATAGAATGTTAATTCATATATTTATTGGTATTAAAAAAAGTGATAATACTCTATATAATGATTATCTTAAAATACTTGGTTTTGATAAAATTGGTAAGAAATATCTAAGCGATATGAAAATTAAATCTAATTTTAAAAATACTAAGATATATAATATAGAACTTAAAGCAAGTTTGTTGTATGATTTGCTTAATAATACTAATACTTATTCATTTGAAATTAAAAACAAGCCAGTTATTAAAAACTAGCTTGTTTTTTTTAAAATAAACTAAGTTGAGCTGATTCAGGCATGCCTTCAAAAACACCAAGTTCTCTAAGAGAATTAATTGTCGATTGATTAACCTTTCCCCTAGTTTGAAAGTCTTCGACACAGTAGAATGGTTTCTTACTTCGCTCTTCAACGATTTTATTAGCAACATTTTCCCCAAGGCCATCTACAGCCATGAAAGGAAGATATAAGCATTTATTTTCTTCATCTATATAAAAGGTTTTAGCTAAAGATTTAGTTATATCAATGTTTTTGAAACTAAACCCTCTCGCAAGCATTTCAAGAGCAACAGCTAGGGTATCACCAACCGCTTGTTCTTTTGCAGAAGCTCCGAAACCTTTTTCTTTGATTTCAATAAGTCTTCTTTTTATTCCATCATAACCTTTAAGCATAGCATTTACATCAAAATCACTTCTTCTGATGCTAAAAAAGGCTGAGTAATAGAACAGAGGATAATAAACTTTAAACCATGCTACCCGATAAGCCATCATAACATAAGCACAAGCATGAGCTTTAGGGAACATGTATTCAATTTTACGGCAGCATTCAATAAACCATTCCGGAACACTAAATTCTCGCATGTATGCGACATGTTCATTCCATGCTTCAGGCTCTTTCTTAGCCTTTCCTTTACGAACAAATTCCGATATTTTAAAGGCTTTTGAAGGGTCTAAACCATAGTTTATTAAGCTTACCATGATATCATCACGGCATCCTACAACTTCATTAAATGAAGCAATATTATTAACTATTAAATCTCGCACATTACCTTGCCAAACATTCGTACCATGCGATAATCCAGCAATTTTTACTAAGTCAGCAAAATGCGTTGGCTTTATTTCTAAAAGCATATTTATAGCAAAGTTTGTCCCAAATTCAGGTACACCTAAAGTTCCCGTCTTACATAAAATTTGTTCTTCGGTTACCCCCAAAGCTTTTGGAGATGTAAACAAACTTATAATATTTTTATCATCAAATGGTATTTCATTTTTTATATCAATTCCTGTGGTATCACCAAGGTATCTTAGCATCGTTGGGTCATCATGACCAAGAATATCAAGTTTTAGGACATTGTCATGAATAGCGTGGAAATCAAAATGCGTTGTATACCATGTACTGTCTGGTTCATCCGCAGGATATTGATAAGCCGTAAAATCAAAAACATCCATATACTGAGGAATAACTATAATACCACCTGGGTGTTGACCTGTGGTTCTTTTGACTCCAGTACACCCAATGGAAATTCTTTCAATTTCTGTATTATTTAGAATTATTCCTTTATCCTCACAGTAAGCTTTAACATAACCAAAGGCAGTTTTCTCCGCAACAGTTGAGATAGTTCCGGCCCGATATGCATGGTCTTCTCCAAAGAGTACCTTAACATGGTTGTGAGCATCAGCTTGATTATCACCTGAGAAATTTAGGTCTATATCTGGTACTTTTTCAGCTTTGAAACCAAGGAATGTTGCAAACGGCATATCTTGGCCTTCCTTCTTTAGTTTCGTGCCACATTCACAAGTTCGATCAGGCATATCATACCCAGATGGATAAAGACTAGCTAGACTTTCCCCATTTTCATCTTCAAAATAAGATTTTTTACAACTTGGGCATACATAATGGGGTGGGAGTCCATTAACTTCGGTTATTCCCATCATGGTTGCGACCAAACTTGAACCTACGGAACCTCTTGAACCTACGAAGTAACCATCTTCATTACTTTTTTTAACTAGCTTTTCCGCGATTAAGTAAATGACATCATAGCCCCCACCAATAATACCCGCAAGTTCAGCTTCAATCCTCTCTTCAATATTTTTGGGAAGAGGATCTCCATATATTTCATGGGCCTTATTATAAACCATTTCTTTGGTAATTTCGGCGCTATTTTCTAAGACTGGAGTATATAATTTATCTTTAATTATTTGTAAATGCTCTATTTTATCAGCGATAATATTG
Source organism: Agathobacter sp. (assembly GCA_963628465.1). Lineage (GTDB taxonomy): Bacteria > Bacillota_I > Bacilli_A > RF39 > UBA660 > Onthocola_B. The sequence continues at coordinate 14,414 of CAVGEW010000054.1, forward strand.
GTATTTGTAACAACAATTTCATAAGCTAATTCTTCACCTAGGAATGAAAAAGCATCAAGCATTTCCCGCGTGGTCATAAAATACATATTAGGTAGTTCAAGGTTTGGTCTATTTAAAGGATGAATCTTACCATTAGTTTTTTGATGAACAATAACTTTTCGATAAATTAAATCTTCCGGCCTTAAATTATGAACATCACCCGTAGCACAAACAAGTTTGCCAATACTTTTAGCAAGTTTTACAAGTCTTGTAACATAGCCATTATACTCAAGTTCATTATGAAACTTTTTATCTTCTCCAATTAAATGTGTACAGGCAGATGCTGGCTCAACTTCGATATAGTCGTAAAACTTCATTAGGTCTTTTAAATCATCATCACTAAGACCATATCCTTTGTCAAACACCTCACCATTAATGCAACCACTTCCGATAATTAAACCTTCTCGTAAGTCCATTAAATCAGTTCTTGGTAGTTTACCCTCTTTTCCCTTATAAAGGTATTTGGTATTTGCTAGTGATATTATCTTAAATAAATTTTTAAGACCAATGGCATTCTTAGCTAACACTGTTAAATGAAAAGGTCTTGCAAATTTAATAGCGTTTTCTTTATCAGCAAGAGTTTCTAAGTCAAGGGTAGTTTTAATATTTTGATTCTTTAATTCATAAAGCATTTTATAAAAACATTTACTAGTTCCTTCACAGTCATAATCCGCTCTATGGTGTTTATCTTCATCCCATTCAACTTCTAAATTTTTAACTAAAGTTGATAATTTATGATTCCGCCAATCAGGATACATATTCCTTGCTAGTCCCATGGTATCTATAACTGTATTATTAAACTCACCTAAGTTATATTTCCGACAAGCACTTTCCACAAATGAAATATCAAACCCTGCATTGTGCGCAACAAGTGGCCTATCCCCGCAAAACTCTAAGAACCTTTTAGTAACATTTTCTTCAGAATCTTTGCCTTCAAGCATTTCATCTGTAATATTAGTAAGTTCAGTTATAATCTTTGGAAGTTTTGTAGGGCACGCAATAAGCTCATCAAATCTATCAATAATTTCATTATTCTTAACTTTAACTGCCCCGATTTCAATCATTTGATCTACCCCACTATTAAGGCCAGTTGTTTCCGTATCATAAACAATGTACTCTTGGTCAAATAAATTATATTCCTTATTCTTAAAGACAATATTAGCTTCAACATCTACAACATTTAACTCCGCCCCATACAAAGCCTTGAACTTGTCAGCATCTTCCTTACCCTTGTTAACTTTTTGCAAAGCATTATAAATATCTGGGTAAGCTTGAAGTGAGTTGTGGTCCGTAACGGCAACAGCCTTATGACCTAACTTCATAGCAAATTTAGCAAGAGTGGCAGTTTGAATAACCCCATCCATCATACTCATCATTGTATGAGCATGAAGTTCAACCCTTTTAACAGGTTCTTCATCCTTAACACTTACATCCTTCGAAGGAATACTCTCTATATTCCTTGCATTAATAACCATTTGATGAAGATAATCATCCATTTCCATATGACCATGAATTCTATACCAAGAACCTACATTTAGCTTTTTGTTCAAGAAATTAAATTCTTCTTCATTAAATCTAACTATCTTCATCGGATAACTATCACTTTTATCAGATACTTTTAGATTCATGATAAAAATAGGTCCTTTCTTTCCTTGTCTTTCAATTGTTTCTTTAGCAAAAATATAAACTTCAACAATAATATTTTTTACTTCCCCTAAAATATTATTTAACTTAATAATATCCCCATCTTTATGAACACCTAAAATAATAGGACTCTCTTCCTTTTTAGATACTACACTTAATTTTTCTTGTTCTATCTCTTCTTGTAAAGATTTTCTTTCTTCATCACTAATAACTACTTCAATAGAAAAATTACCAAGACCATACCTTCTTAAATTATGAAGTAAACCTTCCCCTTCATGTAATAAATCACTCTTTTCAAAATCATTTAATACATGAAAATAAATAGTATTATTTATAACTTCAATATTGCTTTTCTTAACACTTACTAGTGATGGTCTTTTTAAAATAATATCATCAAGTAAATAATTAATATAACTAGTTATATCTTCATGAGAAACATTTTCATAACTCATTATAGTTTCACAAGGTTTTTCCCCATTTATACCATTTAAAGCCCTTAAAAATAACCTATTTATACTTTCAATTGGTAAAACATTTTCATTCTTTATATATATATAAAACTTATTTTCTTCCTTTTTTAAAACTACTCTATCTAACTTAGCGTCATTAAATTCATCACTACTAAAAGATATACTTTTAAAAAATCTATTTAATTCATCATTCATTTATACCACCTTCTTTATATTATTTACTATTATACTTATTTTGTCAAACCTTTTTGATACAGTTCCTTGTATTTCTACTAAATCATTTATTTTAATATTATTAAGCATATCATAGTTCCTTGGAAATACAGTAAAATCACAAACTCCAGTTTCATCACTAGCACTTATAAAAGCCATATTCTCATTATTTTTAGTTTTAATATTATTTATTCTATTTATTAAAACAATACATTTAATATTTTTAAATAAATATTTACTTAAAGATTCTAACTTAAATACATTTTGATACTTACTTGAAGGATGATTACTTATAAAGAAACCATATACCTCTAGTTCATTTTGTCTTTTTTCATCTTCACTATAATCATCTATTTCCATTATCACAGGCTTTTTTATAAGTTCATCATTAAGATCAGCAAAATTCAAAGCGTTTTCAATATTTTCATTTAATGTACGTTGATTTAATTTAAAACTTCTTAAAGCATCTGCTTTTATTAATGTTTGGAGTATATTTTTATTTAAAATATCTTTACATCTACATACAAAGTCAAAAAAGTCATCATACCCATTACATCTTCTTTTTATTATTTCTTCACTTATTTGCATAGATACACCCTTTATTTGGGATAGAGGCATTACAAGTCTTTTATTCTTTATATAAAAGTTATCGCTACTTTTGTTTATCTCTGGTTTTTCAAGTTTTACACCTTTACTTTTTAAATAGGTTATTAATTTATTAAACTTTTCACTATCTTTATTATTAATCATCTCTATTATAAAATATTCTGGATAATTTACTTTTAAATAAGCCATTTGATAACTAATTAAAGCATAACTAACAGAGTGAGCTTTATTAAAACCATAGCTAGCAAACTTAACAATTAAATCATATATTTTAGTAGCAACTTCTTTAGAATACCCATTCTTTATAGCGCCATTTATAAACTTATCTTTTTCTATCTGCATTATATCTTCTTTTTTCTTAGATATAGCCCTTCTTATTATATCAGCTTCAGCATAACTAAATCCCCCAATTTTACCTAAAATAGCTATAATTTGTTCTTGATACAAAATAATTCCATAAGTACTTTTTAAGATAGGTTCTAAGTCTTTATGAAGATACCAAACAGGCTTTATTTTATTTTTTCTGGCAATATATTCATCAGCTTCATCTATTGCTCCAGGTCTAGCTAAGGCAAGGCAAGCAACTAAATCATCAAATGAATTAGGTTTAAGCTTCATAACTAGATTTTTCATAAGAGGTGTTTCAAACTGAAAAATTCCCTCGGTTTTACCAAATGCAAATAAGTCATAAACTCTTTTATCGGATAAATCAATATTATTTAAACTTTTAATACCTACCTCATCCATAATATTTTTAATGGTAGTTAAGTTATTAAGGGCTAGAAAGTCCATTTTTAAAAGCCCTATATCTTCTAAATATTCTACTTTTACACCGGTAATTAATGTATTATTTTCATAATGAACTGGTATTATTTCATCTAAGACTTTACTAGATATTACAACTCCCGCAGCATGAACAGAAGTATTTTTTTTTAGTCCCTCAAGATGGCAAGAAATACTATATAGATTCTTTAACTCTTTATAATTAGTTAAATACTTTTTAATCTTATCATTACTTAAATTATCTTTTAAAGTAATATTTCCATTTATACACTTAATAAAACTATCTAACAAAGAATCATTTATTTTAAGAAGTTTCCCCACCTCTCTTAGAACTAACTTACTTTTTAAAGTATTAAATGTAAGACCTAAGGCAACATTTTCACGCCTATATCTATTTCTTACATAATCTATGACTTCTTCCCTTTTCAAGGCATCAAAGTCTATGTCAATATCAGGCATAGTAATTCTATCAGGATTTAAAAATCTTTCAAATAACAAATCATATTTAATAGGGTCTACTTCAGTAATACCAACTGAGTAGCTAACAAGAGACCCCGCTGCAGAACCTCGACCAGGGCCAACGAGAATATTATTTTTCTTAGCAAATAAAACATAATCATAAACAATTAGAAAATAATCTACGAAACCCATTTTATTTATTACCCTTAATTCATAATTTAATCTATCTAGATAAGTTTTATTTATATTACCATTTAATCTTTTATTTAACCCTTTAAGACACAAATCACGTAAAAACTTAGATGAATCTACATTATCTTTATACTTAGGTATATATTTATCTTTAAAGTTTAACTCTACATTTAAAAGACTTATTACTTCCCAACTCTTTCCTAAATCTATCTGGGTTTCATGGTAATAGCTATTACTGTAATCTAGTCTTTCTTCTTTTCTTAAGTCATCTAAATAGCTTAAATAAGGTATATTTTCTTTTTCTAAGACTTTTATATCACTTAGATATAATACTTTATCAGTTAAAGCTAAAGAATTTATTCTTTCCAAAGATGTTTCATAACTTACATATATGTTTTCATAAAACTTCAAATTATCATATAATTCTTTACTTTTATAAGGCACTATACATAATATACTATCTTTATAAATAGTTAAACCATCTATATCTAACATATCTTTTTCTTTAAGAGTATGTACTTTAAGTAGATTCTTATATCCCTCATTATTCATTGCATATAAATATATATCTTTATTATCTATTCTTACATGTAAACCTATAATTGGTTTAATACTATATCTCTTACATGTAAAATAAAACTCTAATACCCCATATAAGTTTTCATCACATATACCACAAGCAGTAATATTATTTTCATTTAAAAACTTAATTAAATCAGGTACTTTAATTAAACTTTTTAACATAGTATAATCAGTAGTTACTTTAAGTGGTATATACATGTTTCCATCTCCTTATAAATAGATTATACCATGTATTTTAGATTTATTTAAGTAGTTTTAAAGAAGAAAATATTAAAACCACATTTTATATATAAAATGTGGTTCATGTATTAGGAGATGCGAATGGGATTTAGACTCGTGCCGGCGCCAGAAACATAGGTTACAGAGGGCTTCAGATAGAAGACCGGGCGCACCGCAGAGCTGTTGTAGCCGACGTGGCTGGTGCTCACTTGCCCCGTGGAATTGACGTAGAACGCAGAGTTCTGGAGGTCCGAGCGGCGGGAAATTGTCCATTCGGAAGAGCCAAGATATAGCCAATTTATGCTTGTGGCTGCTCTATAGTCTTTTGTTGAATCAGAATTCCATCCCACTAATGTCCACGCAGTAGGACTTGCCGCAAATTCATAGTCACTTACGTACATTAAGCCTATTTGAGCTGAAATCTCAGTTTTATTATCTGTTCCAACATTGGTGTTTGTCATTTCATTTGTATAAGCAACAGCTGGAGTTGTTTTTCCAATATTATCCCATGTATTACCTCCAACTTTCCATGTTGCTGTTGCTATTTTACTTGAAAAACCACTTATACTTGTTAAGTATGTTCCTTGCAAGTATGCATATAAACTTGATGTTGACCAGGTATTATATCCATTATCATCCCAATACATATTTCCAATTGATGTTGCTTTTATTACTTTTACTTGATTATTGAATACCCCAATGATTCTATACAAGGTATCTTCTGTACAAGTCGTATCAAAACATA
>CAVGEW010000055.1:0-5423 GCA_963628465.1 Agathobacter sp.
AATAATTACACCATCATTAAATATAGCATAAACGTCTTTTTGCTTTTTTTTAGCTATTTCATTAAATTGGGTCAAATATTTTTCATCATTTAGTGAATGAACATCAAAGAAAAAAGGATTATCAATCACTCCAAAGCCTTTATACCAATCAAACTTTTTATAGTAATTATTTTCAGCAGTAATAAAGTAATCAGATAGTTGTAATTCGGCGCCAGCAGAAGAACCTATTATTATTTTGTTAAATTTTTTAATTATATCTAATAGTCCTGTAGACATTACTTTATTGTAAAACATTTCGGGATTTCCACCAGTCAAAACTAAAATATCTGAATTTAATATCACTTTTTTCATAAAATCAGAATTATCTTTGTAACAATTCAAATATTTTATATTTTTCTCTTTTACCCCGATTTCTAAAAAAGGGTCAAAATATTTTGTTTTTATTTTATTTTTATAGTATTCATCTAAACCATTGCCATCTGTTTCAACTGGAAAACTCCAAGGTATAATAGTTATCTTTGTATTTTTGTTAATATATTTTCTTATCTCTTCTTTAATCATTGGAAAACCTATTTCCATTTTCGACATTAATACACTAATCATTCTTCCTCCTCCTTTTTAAAATATTATTAGCGTTTTGAAAAGTTAAAATCCTTTAATAAAACTTTTTCTAAATTATTTAAAAGTGCATCTTCAATATGTTCTTGCATCGTGATATCATATAGTTGATAAAGTTTTTTAACATTCATTCTTGTTAAATATGAAAGCAAACCAATATCAATGTTATTTTCTTTTTTTTGCCATCTTAAATTATATAAAAGAAATAATTTTAACGATAAATTTTTATCTTTCAAAATATCTTCGATTTCGTTTTTACCACAATTTATATATGGAGTTGCAAGACCAATAGTTTTAGAATTTTGGATTTATGTCAACGACCATGTACTAAAGTATATGGCTTTTTTAAGTACTGGAAGTACGTGATGAAAGAATAAATTCTTCATTAATTAACAATTTTGAAATTATCTTCATAATATTGTTTAATTACTTTTGCTTCTTTATTTTTTGCAATCATAGGGTTAATTTCCATAATGTTAGGTTTATTAGCAAAAGAATAATATCGTTCTAAATACCAATCAAATCCTTTTTCCTCTAAATCTTTTTTTCCCCAAAATAATGGTTCTTTTATATTTGATAAATAAATATCAGGATATTGTTTAAAAATATCATACAATGTAGTTGTTCCACATTTTGCAAATCCAATGCACAAAATATTAGGAACATTAATCATTTTTCTTCTCCTTATATTCTTCTTTCAAAATAGAATATACAAGTAAATCATTTCTTATTCCATTTTTATCTACTACTCTTTTTCTTAAAGTACCTTCATACTTCATTCCATTTTTTATCATAACTTTACCAGATGCAGGATTATTTTCAAGATATTCAGCCCAAATAGTTTCTGCCTTACAATCTTCAAATAAAAATTTAATAACCTCTGAAATAGCTTCGCTCATTATTCCCATGTTCCAATATTTATCTCCTAAACAATAACCAAGTTCACAAGTTGAAGATGATAAAAACTTCTTTGAAACTCCTATTGTACCAATAACTTCATGATTTTCTTTGTATTCTATAATCCATCTATATGTTTTGTCATCATACTCTGAAATCCATGCATCATACAATTCTTTAGTAACATCAATACTATCATGTTTTTGCCAAGTAACATACTTATCAACCAAGTCACTTGAACACCAATTCTTATAAGCATCTTTGTAATCTTCTGCTTGAATTTTTCTTAAAATTAATCTATTCGTTTCTAATCTAACTGTTCCTAAATTCTTCATTTTAATTGCCTTTCGTATGATCTATCATATATATAATTCCATCATTAACAAATAATAATCTATTTTATCTCTATCTGGAATAATATTTAATTCTTCATAAAATTTATTTATATATTCTTCTCCAAAATTTCTTTTTATTGATTTTTCACAAATAGCAATATCAAACCATTTATCAGCAATACCACATTCACCTACATCAATAAAACCAGAAAACTCATCATTTAATGCAAAGATATTTGGTAAACTTGGATCCCCATGAGAAAAGCATAACTCTTCTTTAAATTGATTATCTATTAAATAAGCAAGTAATTTTTGAACGCATCCAAATCTTTTTAGTGTTTCACTATTTAAATCTTCATCTTTAACTATCCCTTTTTCTACATTCTCTTTCACTAAAGATATCATATATTTATTAGAAACATCAAATGGACAATCTGAAATATCTACAGAATAGATATTATCAAAAGCTTGCTTAATTACTTTCAGACCTTTATCAGGGTCATTTACAAAATATTTTGAACAAACCATTTCTCCAGGTAGAGCTTTTGTAATTAAAAATTCTGCAATATCATTTGTTTCAAACATAACAACCTCAGGCAACAACAATTTTCCTTTTAACCATTTTAAAGCATTGTATTCTTTTATTAACAATCCCTTTTTAGTGATTTTCAAAAAATATATCTGAGAATTTTTTGTGATTTTAATAACTTGAGAGTCTGAACACCCAATAGTAATTTCATTTAACAAAGCATCTTTTACAAACTCATTTATTTTATCTGTTAAATCATATTTAAACTTCATTTTATATCACCACGCTTTACATTTCCTTCTTTAATAAATTAAAAACTAACATCATATCCTTATAAATCATTTTATTCATCGGATTATCATTTATAGTTTCATTTAATACCTTTTCAAAATTTTCAATTGAAACATATTTTAATTTAAAATTATTCTTCTTTTCCCATTCATCATAACTTGTATTATTTAAATTAACTTTCTTATCAGTAACAACATAATAATAACTAAATTCAGTTAATCTATTGTTATCTTTTCTAGGAAAGTTTTTATTTAAGTATTCTATTGTACATATTTGTTTTATTATTTCATTATCATTTAATAAAATACCTGTCTCTTCTAATATTTCTCTTTTTAATCCTTCAATCAACGTTTCATTATCTTCTAAAAAACCGCCAGGAAACTGATAAGTATTATTACAAAAACCTAATAAAATCTCTCTATTAGAATTAATCATAATAGCTCTAGGTCTATAAATAAATTCATTTATATCTTTTAGTTCAAGATTATTTTTATTTATAACTATCTTTTTCATTATTATCTCAATTCTTACATAATTAAATATGATTTTATTTTATCTATCATATTAACAGATTTTTCTACCCTAATTGTTTGTATACCTAATTCTTTAGCTTTATTTATATTTTCCATATTATCATCTAAAAATAATAATTCATTTGCTTCTATTTGATATTTATCTAATACATATTTATAAAAATCTAAATTAGGTTTTATTTTATTTATTTCAGCAGATATAATTAAATCATCTAAATACATAGTATCAAAATTATTATTAATAAATTCTTTTACAAAAGATATATGATTAGTTGCAATAACAATTTTTATATTACTATCTATTTTTTTTATCTTTTTAAATATATCTTTATCCTTGACTTTATATAGTTTATTAATTAATATTTTTGTAATATTTATTACATTAATATTAACGCCAACAATATTCTTTGCCGCTCTTAAATAATCTTCATCACTTAAATTAGGGCCAAATAATCTTTCTAATTTTTCTTCTTCTCTTGATAAAACAATATCTTTTTCATTTACTAAAACACCAACTAAATCAAATGCTACAACTTTAATCATAATAAACTATCTTTTTCCTTCAAATATTCTGCAAGTTTTTTATAGCCATCAGTATTCCAAATATGACATCTTTCATCATCATTATAGTTTCCCATTGTTTTATCATAGCCATCTGGAATAAAGATAAAATCCCAACTCCAGCCAAAGGTTCCTGATTTTTCTTTTGCAATTGTGCCTTTTGTAATTGATTTAAATACTATTGGATCTTTTCCATATTCACAATATGCAAAAGCTTCAATAAAACAAACATTTCTATTTTCTACACCTTTTAGAAGCTTAAGAAGTCCATCTTCACCTATTCTTTCATCTACATAATGAGTATATGGTCCTGGAAAACCACCTAAAGCTTCTACAAATAAACCAGTATCATTTTTTAAAACATTACATTTTAGTTTTTCACTAGCTTCTTTAGCAGAATGCATTGCTATTTCTTCAACACTATCTGCTTGAATTTCAGTTGTTTCCATTTTAACCTGGTTAACCTCAATCCCTAAAGGTTCTAATATTTGTTTGGCACTTAAAATTTTTGACCAATTCCCTGTTACAAAAGTTATTTTTTTCATTTAAATCATCTCCTTACCTATGATTGTATCAAACTTTTAAATAAAAATCATTAATTAATTTCTTTTTCATAATAATTTACTATTGCAACTTCACCATCAGCGTATTTACAAATACCAGTTTTAATATATTTAGTAAAACCATAATTAAAATATATTTGTATATTTCTAACTTCTTTTGGTTCAACCCCTAGAGTTAATGATTTAAAACCTTTACTTTTTAAATCACTTTCCATAAACTTATATAATTTTGAAAAATATCCTTGATTTTCATATTCTTTATTTGTTCTAAATGTTGATAAATAAGCTTTACCTCTATTCACTAAATCATCTTTATTTTCCAAGTATTTATCTTTAGAAGATATAATTGCAGTTGCTTCAGTTATAATTTTTCCATCAAGTATTCCCATATAAACTATTCTAGTATCCATATTATTTAAAGACTGTTCTTTATATATTTTCCATTCTTCACTATAATTATGTCTTTTTATCTCTTCATCCCATTTTTCTATAATTTGACTCTTACTTGCTATAACACATTTATAATTATCTATCATATTTTACCTCATATTTTCTTTATATCAAATAAACCTCTAGTATGATATCCTTCTCTTTCATAAAATTTAATAGCATTTTTATTATACGCAAATACTTCAATTGAAATATATTCACATCCAATACTTTTAAAATATTCTTCCATTACTTGCATTAACTTTTTACCAACACCTTTACCCCTTACATTCTTAGATACAACAAGTTCAGTTACTTCACCACATTTCGGGCATTTATAATCTAAATAATCGTATTCATCATATTTTCTAACTGCTCCCATTATTAAACCAATTACTTTTTCATTTTCAATTGCTAAAAAACATTTACCATTATTTTCATTTACTTCTTCTAAATCTAATTCTGCCATTTTATCTCTATATTCTGGATGCAACTGGTCCAACTCATCTTCATCAATGCTTAAAATATATTCTTCTAATTCCACTAATAAATCTTTTACATCATCAAGATATTTTTCTTCACATTCAACTATTTTCATACTTCCTCCATTTTCAAAAAAATTCTGCGTAATGCAGAACTCTATCAAAAACTAAAATGATATTTAAAT
>CAVGEW010000056.1:0-13494 GCA_963628465.1 Agathobacter sp.
CAATATTTGCTTTAATAGTATTTTTAATCTATAGATCAATTAGAGTTTATGTAAGATATAGAAGAAATGTTAAAAAAGAAGATATGTTAATTGAAGAAATAGATTCCTTAAATAATGAAATATTTAAGTTAAAAAGACAAAATGCTAAAATTAGTGAACTTACTAATGAAAATGGTGAAATTGAATATAACGAAGATGGCACTGTTAAAAATGAACTTAAAGAAGGAGAAAGTAGATTCTTTAAACTTAGTAATGTTGATGCAAAATATGCAAACACTACTTTAGAGGAAATACCTAATAGCTTTACTTTACAAGAGTTCTGCGATATATTTAGAAACTATTCTGCCTCTAAGTTACACCTTTACTATGATATAAATTTAATTAGATTGTTTGTTGCATCACTTGCATCAAATAAGTTAATTATTCTTGAAGGTATATCTGGTACTGGTAAAACATCTCTTGCTTATGCTTTTGGTTCTTTCGTAGATAATGAAACAACCGTGGCATCTGTTCAACCATCATGGAGAGATTCAACTGAAATATTTGGTTATTTCAATGAATTTACCAAGAAATTTAATGAAACAACAATCTTAGAAAAAATGTATGAAGCACAATATACAGATGAAGTATATACAACCCTTCTAGATGAAATGAATATTTCTCGGGTAGAATATTATTTCGCCGAAATGTTATCTATTCTAGAACTTCCTAATAAAAAAGACTGGGTTATTGAACTTGTACCAAATGTTTGGCCTGATGACCCTAAAAAATTAGATGATGGTAAACTAAAGATACCTGAAAATATGTGGTATATAGGTACAATCAATAACGATGACTCTACATTTATGATTACAGATAAAGTTTATGATAGAGCAATGCCTATCGCTATTGATGATAAATGCGAAGTTTTCGAAGCTCCAGACACTGATAAAATTAAAACAAGTTATAAATACTTAGATAGCTTGTTTGAAAAATCAAGTAATGAACATCCAGTTAAAGATGAAAATCTGGAAAAAATTGCCGAACTTGATAGGTATGTAATAGACCACTTTAGACTTGCTTTTGGTAATAGAATTGTTAAACAATTAAAAGAATTTGTCCCAGCATTTGTTGCTTGTGGTGGTGATGAAATTGCTGGTATAGATTACCTTGTAGCGCATAAAATATTAAGAAAATTTGAACAATTAAATTTAGCCTATATTAAAGATGAAATAGATGGACTTGTAAATTACTTAGAAAAACTATTTGGGGTTGGTAAAACTCCAGAATGTAAAGCTTATTTACTTCGTCTTAAAAAGACAATTTAGGTGATATAATGGATTTTACAGATTATATAAATAATTTAAACAAGGATAAAGCTAGCTCGTTTATACGAGCTACTTCATCTGATATTTTAGTTAGGAAGAATATTGAGGCCAAGGTAAGTGATACTTCCTGGATAGATATGGTTGAAGAATGTATTCCTTATCTAGATAACATAATAAGAAACCCAAGAAGGTTTATTGTTCAAGAAGAAAATATAGTACCAATAGAAAAAGCTAAAGTAGTAACAGAAGAATCTATTAGACACTTAGCTCAACATACAAGTATGATTCAAGAAGTTCAAGAAGATGGAACTGTTATACCTCTTAAACTTTTAAATGTTTATAGAGAAGAAACAGTAGATTTATATGAAAATAGATTCATTAAATCACTTGTAGATAACTTATATATGTTTGTTACAAATAAACTTGAGGAATCTGACCAAAAAAGCTATGCTAAAGTAGATAGTGATGTAACATATAAAGGAATAATGAAAACAAAGGGTGAATTAGTTGAAGTAAACTTAGAACTTAAAAGTAAGAAAGAAACTATTGTAGATTCCTCAAAAGATGGATATACCTTAGATGAAAGAATAGAACATATAAGAGATATAGTATCTGCTTTTAGAAGTTCAACTTTTATAAAGGGTTTAAAAGAATCTGCTCCCGTAAGAAGCCCCATTAGAAAGACTAATGTAATATTAAAAGAACAGAACTTTATTAAAGCATTAGAGCTATGGGAATACTTAGAAAAGAATAACATAAAGCCTATTACAAGTTATGAAAAGAGAGAAGAAGTAAGTAAGAGTGCTGATATAAAAGGTTTATATGACTTAGCGTTCTTTATAAAAAATGATGCTTTAGAGTTAAATCATGATGAAGAAAAAACTGAATATAACTCAGCTATCGTAAGTAAACTTGTTAATGACTTTGTTTTCTCTGGTGATATAACCGAAAAAGAATTTAAAAGATTATTAGATAAAGAATTTAAAGAAGCAAATAAAAGAAAAGTTAAGATTACATCTGATATAAGTAAATGTATAGATTCATTCTTAGATGATGTAAGTAAGAAAAAGAAAAAAATGTTAGCTATTATAAAATAAGTGAGGGATAAAAATGACCAAAGTAAGTGAAAAGAATAAAAAGGAATTTCAAAGAAATAAGGAAAATATCAATATTAAAGAGTTTATGCTTTTAAAAAGCGGTGAACAAGATAAATTACTTGAAGAAACATTAAATAAAGTATATGAAGGTAATGTTGAATTTAATAAAAAATATATTGATAAAATACTTAACGTAGCTTTTGATAATAAAGACAATGAAGTATATTTGCCTCATAGTTTGTGTGTTCAAAAAGATGGAAATAAACTTATATTCTCATTTAAAAAGAATAATAAAGTTTTAGTAATTCTTTTCTTGCTTGGATTTTTGTTTATCTCAGGTTTTGCAACCTTTACAGGTATTCAGATACTTGGAACTGAGAAAATGAATATTGATATTAACGATGATGGTATTCCAGATATAAATATTGATATAAATGATGATGGCATATGTGAAGTTAATTGTACTAATAACTTTACTAGTAATTTAAAAGATTTAAAGCCTGAATTTAATATTGACCATGGTACAATGCGAACTCCTTTATTTAATGTTAAAAGAGTAGATGAAAATGGCAACGAATATATATTTAATAAGATGAATCAAAAAGATGAAGAAGGCAGATGCTATCTTAATTGTGATACAAATGATGATGGATGGCCTGAAACTAACATTGATTTAGATGGTGATGGCAAAGCTGATATTAATATAGATACCAATTATGATGGCATACCAGATTTAAATATTGATACCAATGGTGATGGCGTTGCAGACATTAACTTAGATACTGATGGTGATGGTAAATGTGATAAGTTGTGTTCTTATGTCGTAAATAAATCTGGCCAAGCTACGCAAAATACTGGTGTTGTTGATGTAGATACCGCAGCATTGATAGTTACATTTAAAACTGGTAGTGATGTTAAGATAAGTAATCTTTACCCGGATGACCAAACTGATGAGGGAGTAAATAAAACCATTAAAGATATTGAATTTTCTATTCAAAATACTACAGACGCAGCTTTATATTATAATCTAAATTGGATAGAAATAGAAAATACTTTCCAAACAGATAATTTCTGGACAAAAATAGTAAGTACTAATGGTGGTTATAATACTTATAGTACTAGTGATAATTGGGTTGTAGCTCCAAAGACTAATTCTTTGGTTAAAACCAATGTTTTAATACCTGCAAAAACTACTCAAAATTATACTGTATCATTTGTGTTACATGGTACTGGGGAACCGCAAAATATTGACCAAGGTAAGATATTTAAAGGGCGTATTCAAGTCGAACTAATAGAAGATAATGATAACTAGTTAATGAGTTTTCTCTAAAAGTGTATTTCTGTTAAAGAAAATATACTTTTTTTGCTTTTCCAATTATTAATTTAGAATATTTTACTAAGGAGGAATTCATTATGAAAATTGATGAATTAATAAAAGAAAATACCATATTATGATAAAATGTTTAAGGCTGTTTTTGTAGGTTCTAAAGATTAGATTTAATTGCTCTGGCCGAAGGCAAAAGAATTAATATTGAACTAAATTCCTGTTATGATAAGACAGATAGAATTAGAAATATAAATTACTTTTTTGCTTTCTGTAGTCAGTACACTGAGGCTGGTGATGCATATGACACAGAAACTTTATTTATTCATGTTTCTTTTAACTATAGAGCTAGCTTTAAGGAACCTCTTATTAAAAGGTTTCAACTCTATGATAAGGAAAATGATTGTGTGTTAGATCCAAGATTTATTTATTATGAAATAAATGAGGACTTAGAAAAGTATAGTGAAGAAATGGATGTTCCCAAAGTTAAGGAGAGTGTCGAAAAATTGAAAAGATTAAATGGAGATGCGAAGTTTATAAATAATATAACACCAGGAGGTGTTGCCAAAGGCAGAGCCGAAGAAAAATTAGGTATAGCAACTAATCTTTTAAAACAAAATATTCCGATAGAACAAATATCTCTAGCAACTAGTTTATCTAAAAAAGAACTAAAAAAAATAAGCGAGAATAATAAGAAAGTATGAAATATTACTTTCTTTTTCTATAATGTCTCTTTTCTTTACAAAATGTGACATATTATAACAATTTGTTGCATTGACTTTTATTGTAATATATGTTAAATTGATAATGAAGGAGGAAATGAAATGAAAAATTTCAAAAAAATTATTTTAACATTTGCAATGGCTTTTGCAATACTAGCGCCATCAATTGTATTTGCGGAAACTACTAATGTTAAAACTAAGGAGCAATTTGTAGAAGCTCTAAAAACAAGCGGAACAATTGTCGTAGATGAAGATATTACTATTGATAGTAGACTAGATATCAAAGATGTAGACATTACACTTAATTTAAATAATCATACTATCACATTTACAAATAGTGGTCGTTTACAATTAAAAAAAGGCAGTCTAGATATTACCGGAAAGGGGACTTTAAAAGAAAGCGCACCATCAACTGCTCCAGTAGTTGTTTATGGTTCTGAAAATAAGGAAGATGCAAATTATTCTGTTTTGACTATTGGCAAAGAAATAACTTTAAAAGGTTTATATGGAGTATTCATTAGCTATGATAAACATTACTTTGCATATGGAGCGGTACTAAATGTTTATGGTACGACACTAGGCAGTTGTGATGGCGAAGACTGCGGTGCTGGTGTTTATATTAATGGTATGATACAAGGCATCGAAGGAAATGTACCTGTTATTAACATTAATAAAGGTGCTGTAATTGCTGATGGTACAGCAGGTGGTATTTATGCTGCAGGTTATGGAAAATGGACACTTGAAGATGTAGAAATTAATTGCGGAGATATCGGTTTAGGCATTAAATCTGGTATATTTACATTTAAAAACGTTACTGTTGTAAATAGTGCTGCGTATAAGGTGTTTAGTGAAAATAATAATGGTATAAATTCTACAGGTGCTGCTATTCAAATTGAATCAAATAAAGGTTATGCTGGTGGTATTAATATAACTATTACTGGTGGAAGTTATACAAGTACTCATGGTTATGCAATTCAACATTATAAGGCAACCGATAGTGCTGCTAACGCATTAGAAAGCTTAACTATTGATGGAGCTAAAGTCATTAGTTCTGAAAAGAATCAAGCTATAACTGCTCTTGATGGCGATAAAATTACTGTTAAAACTGGCACATTCTCAAGTGATGTATCTAGCTATGTTGTAGAAGGATATGTTCAAGATGAAGTAGATAAACAATTTGTTGTAGCTAAAAAGGAAGTAGTAATAGATACTCCAACAATTGATACAACTAAAGAAGTTAAAGAAGTAACTATTGGTATTAAAGAAGATAAAACTATTAGTGAAACTTTACAAAAAGCTATTAAAGCAGATAAAACATTGGCTGAAAAAGTAGCAGACATCAATGCAGTTGTTGATATAGCTATCAACAATCAAGATGAAGATAAAGCGCCAGAAGCTGCAGTTAAAGCTATTAATAAATTAGTTGAAACTAAATCTTCAATGAAAGTAGCATCATTCTTTGATATAACTTTAAATGTCTTAAATGGTATTACTAAGGATAATCTTGGTACCTTATCTGAATTAGATAAAGAAATTACATTTAATGTAGCTTTGCCAGAAGACTTAACTAAAGTAGAAGAAGGCTACACAAGAACTTATTACATAGTTAGATATCATGGTGATGAAGCAGAAATCATCGATACTGAATTAAATGGAAATGTACTTACATTTGCATCTGATAAGTTCTCTACATATGCTATTGCATATACAGATACTAAGACTGAAGAAAACCCTAAAACTGGGGATAGTATTGTTCTTTATCTTACAACTGGTATTATTGCTCTAGCAGGTATTGGTTATACAGCATTAAATATTTACAAAAGAAAAAATAATTAGGAATTGATAATTAAAATTTTACAAATTAGAAAGTATGAATAATACTTTCTTTTTCTATGTTATTTTGTCACAAAATGTCGAAATTTAGTTGACATTTTTAAAAAATATGATAGAATAAAATCATTATTACAAAGCGATTTTGTAATAGTAAGGGGGAATTTGGTATGGCTACAAAAGCTAAAACAACAACTAAAAATGCGGTGGTTAAAAAATCGCCAAAGAAAGGTTCTAAAAATGTGACATCTAAAAAGGTGGAATCAGTAACAATTAATAAGCCAAATGTCTTTAGAGAAATTTGGAATTTTGTTGTGAAAAACAAAATTATAGTTGGTATTTTTCTAGTAATAATTCTTATTATAATCTTCACATTATTATTTTTAAAATTATCACTTAATTTTACTGTGCTTTCTATCGATGATGATAAATATTCTAAGGCAGATATGAATATGACATTGTATAATTTGAAATATAATTATTTTAACAAAGATGCAAGTGAAATACCTGATGCAACATTAGATGAACAATTAACATCTGTTAGTATGACAGTTTCCGAATATTTAAAAAGTGAGGCAGTTATAGAACTTAAGTATCGCAGTGCGATTAAAAAGATTGCTAGTTCTAACAATATTACATTAACTGATGAAGACAAAGAAGAAATAGAAAAAGGGATTGAGGATGTTATTGAAAGCTTTGGTAGTCGTGGTAAATTTAATAAGTTTTTAAGTAAGAATAAGATTACAAAGAAAGCTTATATGAACTATTTAGAATCCAATAAACTTTATGAAAGGGTATTTAAAGAACTATATTCAAGCGGAAAGAAAAATTATTTAACAAATGAAGAGATAAAACAAGAAACCGCTAATTATTATGATGAATATTATAAGGTTAACCAAATAGTTCTCGCTATAGTAGATACTGATACTCTAAAAAGTTTAAGTGATACAGTAGTAAATCAAAAAAAGGCTTTAATTGAAGTGATTTTAAATGAAGCTAAATCAGGAGTAGACTTTGAAGAATTAGTCAAAAAATATAGTGAAGAATCAAGTGATGATAATGACTTATATTTTACTAAAGATGATGTCTTAGATGAAGTTTATGAAATGGTTGATCATCTTGAAGAAGGTGAAATTAGTGATATAGTCAAAACAGAATATGCTTATTCTATAATAAAAAGGTTACCATTAGATGATGGAAAGTTAAATGAATACCTTGAAGAAAAAGCTAAATCTAAGTTTAATGAAGATATCACTACTCAAGCTGAAGATTATAAAGTATTTTATGAAAATGCTTATAAAAAAATAAAGTAGGAGAGGAAAAAGGAAAATGAAAAAGAAAAATAACATAGTTTATCTTACTACCGCTTGTGTAGTTGCTGTTGTTTTGTTAGTTTTAGCTGGTGTATCATTATTCAAAGTAGTAAACATAGAAAATGATAGTATTCCAGAAGTAATTAATGAAATTGATAATAGTAGAAAAAATACAACAAAATTAGTAAATTCTGTTACAGATAAAGTTGATTCATTAGATGAAGAAACATCAGAAGAAATAGCTAATGTTGTTAAAAATCAAAAAAAATTAAATTCTGCCACAAATAAAAATATTGATAGTAAATATGAATCAATAGAAAAATCAATTAACGAAAATAGCGAAAACATTTTAAATAGTACTGAAGTTTATTATAACTCACTAACAGAATTAAATAATAAAAATTATAATAGTTTAAAAACTCTTGTTAATGATTTTAGTGATGAAACCAAAACAAATTTTTTAAATCTTAATCAAAAACTAGAAAGCGAATTTTTAAATTTAAATACAAAATTAGATACAGTTAACGAAGGCTTAAATACAAAATTAGATGAAGTTAATGAAGGACTAAATACTAAGATAGATTCAGTTAATGAAGGATTAAGTTCTAAGTTAGATTCAGTTAATACAAAATTAGATACAATTGAAGGAAGATTTAACGCCAAGTTAGATGCAATCGAATATGGATTAAACACTAAATTAGATACAGTTAACGAAGGCCTAAATACTAAGTTAGATTCAATTAACGGAGGCTTAAATACAAAATTAGATGAAGTTAATGAAGGCTTAAATACAAAATTAGATAACAATTATTCAAATATAAATAACTCTTTAAATAGTATAAGTAGTAAAGTGAATCGAAGATTTAATTCGCTTGAATCCGTGTTAACTAATGAATTTGGCGTTGTATATGATAAGTTAGATTCAATTAACGGAGGCCTAAATACAAAGCTAGATACAATCGAAGGAAGATTTAACACAAAGTTAGATGCAATCGAATATGGATTAAACACTAAATTAGATACAGTTAACGAAGGCCTAAATACTAAGTTAGATTCAATTAACGGAGGCTTAAATACAAAATTAGATGAAGTTAATGAAGGCTTAAATACAAAATTAGATAACAATTATTCAAATATAAATAACTCTTTAAATAGTATAAGTAGTAAAGTGAATCGAAGATTTAGTTCGCTTGAATCCATGTTAACTAGTGAATTTGGCGTTGTATATAATAAGTTAGATTCAATTAACGGAGGCCTAAATACTAAGTTAGATACAATCGAACTTGGACTTAACACAAAGCTAGATGCAATTGAGGGAAGACTTAACACAAAGCTAGATGCAATTGAGGGAAGACTTAACACAAGACTAGATGCAATCGATAATTCCTTAAATAGTATAAATAGTGTAGTAAATCGAAGATTTAATTCGCTTGAATCTATGTTAACTGATAAATTTGGGAATGTAGATGATAAGTTGGATTCTGTTAACAATTCTATTGTTACAAATAATAATAAACTAATTAATATAGGTGCAGGAATGTCAACTATTAAAAGACTAGTTGAAGCTACAAATAGCACGTTAAGTAGTATTGGTTCAGATGTGACAAGTGTAAAAACTGTAGTAGATTCAAATAAATCATTATTACTAGATAGTGCTATAGGATTAAACAGCATAAAAACTCAAGTAGATGCTAACAATCAATTACTAACTACCATTAATAATAATATTGGAACTATTTCTACAAATCTAGAAACTATGGATGGAAAACTAGATACTTTAATAAAAAATATGAAAGTAAATAATATTGATAATCTAGTTATTGCAGATTTATCTAGTGCTTATGAAACATATTATAAGAGCTTTAAAATAGAAAATGGCAGAGAAGCTACAACCGAAGAAAAAATGGGATTTGTTATTAATTATTTAAAAGAACGTAGTTATGTAAGAAATAATTAAAAGTTCTTTGGTAATTAGAAAGTATGAATAATACTTTCTTTTTCTATGTAAATTAGAATAATAATACTTACATTATCTTGATAAGCAAAAAGATTGTGGTAGAATGATGTTGCAAAGAATATTAGGAAAGTAATCGATTTCTCTGCATTTGAAATGATAAATTGATGTAACAAAAACAAAGAAAGAATTAATACATATGATATATTTTATTTCTGATACGCATTTTTGTTGTTTTAGAGCATTTAAATACATTGAGGAAATAAATGAAGAATTAATTAAGAATTGGAATTATGTGGCAAATAAAGATGATATAGTGTATTTTCTAGGGGACTTTTGTCTTGGAAGTAAAGTTCTTGTGCGGGAAAACCATGACAGAGGTAGAGGTGCTTTTTATGAAAAAATAGGTTTTAAAGTATTATCTCATATGCCTGTTGATATTACTAAAATACCTGATGGATATACTGATATTCATGGGCACATCCATAATAGAAAAGATATATGATCATTATCCAAACTATAATAAAGATATTCATTTTAATGTAAGTTTGTTATGCTATAAATTTTAAACAAATTAGTATAAATGAAATAATAAAAGAAAAATAATAAATATAAAACATATACTTAATTGGAGGATAATATGTTTTATAATAACATTCATACAAGAATAAGGTATATATTTTTAGTAGTTATATTAGTGCTTATAATAGCTATTGCTAGAGTATTTTATATACAAGTATTTTCTTATAAAAAGTTAAGTTCTCTAGCAGAATCACTTTGGAGTAGAAAACTTCCAATATCTGCGGATCGTGGTAAGATCGTAGATAGAAATGGTTTAGTTCTTGCTGATAACATAACTACGACATCACTTGTGGTTATTCCGAGCCAAATTGAAGATAAAGAGTATGCTGCCAAGGCTTTAAGTGAAATACTTGGTAGTAGCTATGATGATATGCTTAAGCATTTAAGCAAGAAAACATCAATCGAAAGAGTCCATCCAGAAGGAAGAAGATTAAGTTATGAGATTGCTGAGAAAATAGATGCTTTAAAAATAGATGGTGTTTATCTAGTTAAAGAGAGCAAAAGATATTATCCTTATGGAAGTTTGCTTAGTCATGTCCTAGGTTATGTTGGGATAGATAATCAAGGTCTATCAGGTTTAGAACTTTATTATGATGATTATCTTACAGGGGAAGATGGTTCTATCAAGTATTTTTCTGATGGTAAAGGGAAAAGATTAGAACTTGCTGAAATATATGAAGCTCCAACTTCGGGAATTACTTTAGAACTTACCATTGATTTAGATTTGCAACTAGCACTTGAAAATGAACTTGATAATGTTGTAGCAAAATATAACCCCGATAGAGTAATTGCTATAGCTATGAATCCAAAGAATGGGGAAGTATTAGCAATGTCTTCAAGGCCTAATTTTGATAGTAATAACTACCAAGATTATACTACTGAAGTAATAAACAGAAATCTTCCTATATGGATGACTTTTGAACCCGGTTCTACGATGAAGATAACAACTTATGCCGCCGCTATTAACGAAGGATTAATTAATATTTTTGAAGATAAGTTTACAGATTCTGGTTCAATAAATATTGATGGAGCAACACTACATTGTTGGAAACATGGGGGTCATGGAACACAAACTTACCTTGAAGTTATTGAAAATAGCTGCAACCCAGGTTTTGTCAGCTTAGGTCTTATGCTTCAAAAGGAAAAATTAATGAGTTATATTAAAAAGTTTGGCTTTGGAGCTAAAACAGGTATTGATTTAAATGGTGAAGGCACAGGTATTTTATTTGATATAAGTAAGATGGGAAACGTTGAACTAGCAACAACGGCTTTTGGTCAAGGAGTAAGTGTTACCCCAATACAGCAAGTTCAAGCCGTATCTGCCATAGTTAATGGAGGGACATTGTATTCGCCGTTCATTGTTAAAAATTATTTAGAGCCGGAAACAAATACCATTATAAAAAGTGTTGAAGCTGAAAATAAAGGAACTGTAATTAAGAAAGAAACATCTGATTTAGTAAGGTATGCCCTTGAAAGTGTTGTAGCTAAAGGTTCAGGTCATAATGCTTATATTGAAAATTATCGTATTGGTGGCAAAACTGGTACAGCTCAAATTGTTGAAAATGGAGTTTATTCATCTAGTAAGTATATCTTATCATTTATTGGCTTTATGCCTGCGGATGACCCTGAGATAGTTGTATATGTGGCAGTTGAAGGAGCTAAAGGAGTTGTGCAGTATGGTGGTACAGTCGCAGCTCCAATTGCCCGAAATATATTTTTAAGTGCTATTGATATTTTTAATATTTCTCCATCAAGTGAAGGAATACCTAAGGAATATACTTGGCTAGATCAAAAGTACATTGTCGTACCTGACGTTGTGGGAATGAATATAGATGAGGCTAAGAAATCCCTTAAAGGCTTTAAAATAGAGTACAGTGGTTCAGGTGATACAGTTATTTATGAATCCCCTAAAGCTGGCATGTATGCGAAAGAAAATGGTACTATCGTTCTAATGCTTGGGTAGTGTCAAATCATGTAAATATTTTAAAAAAAAGATAAATTTAATTAAAAGATAGTGTATAATAAAGTTACGAGGTGACTAATTTATGTTAATTTTAGCAAAAGCTTCAATGGCTATGATGCTTGGATTTGTTTTATCACTAATAACAGGTTTAATTGTAATTCCCTTATTTAGAAAATTACATTTTGGTCAATCTGTTAGTCATTTAATAAATGAAAGACACTTGAAAAAAGAAGGAACTCCAACGATGGGAGGCATAATATTTATTGTACCTGTCATAGTGTCGCTTATTCTACTATATATAAAGGGAAGTATAGATATAAGTTATAATTTAATAATAGTTATATTTGTATTTTTAGCTTATGGTTTACTAGGTTTTGTAGATGATTTTTTAAAGGTGAAGTGCCATAATAATAATGGTATAAGCTTAGTAACTAAGTTCTTAATTCAAATGTGTATAGCTTTAGTGTTCTTTTATTTTTTTATGAAAAGTGGAGGAGAACCAGTTTTAAGTATTAGTTTCTTAAATATATATATAGACTTAGGTTGGATGTTTGGTTTATTTATATTATTTTTGCTTGTAGGCACAACGAACGCTGTTAATATTACAGATGGTTTAGATGGCCTAGCAGGCGGTCTTGCTGCGATATCTTTCTTTGCTTATGGTGTTATCAGTTGGAACGCTGGTTGGCTTGAAGGCTATCAAGAAATTGCTATATTTTGCTTTTTACTCGTAGGTGCTTTGATTGGCTTTTTAGTATTTAATACTCATCCCGCCCGAGTATTCATGGGTGACTTAGGGTCACTTGCTCTTGGAGGCGCTCTTGCTTCTGTTGCAATTGTATCAAGACATGAAATATCTCTAGCTATTATTGGTGGTGTCTTTGTAATTGAAACATTATCAAGTCTAATCCAAATTATATCTATAAGATATTTTAATAAAAAGGTCTTCTTAAAAGCCCCACTTCATCATCATTTTGAAGAACTTGGCTGGAGGGAAACTGATATAATTAAGTTATTTTGGGTCGTAGGTTTTATCCTTGCTATGGCAGCGATAACTTATGGTGTGTGGTTATAAAAGCTAGCTAAATAAAACAAGTATATACATGTATATACTTGTTTTTGTTGTTTAATTTTTAAATTTTTTACTCATCGTAAAGATCTTTTATATTAACATAAACATCAGCTACATATTCAAATGGAACGGGTGGTGTGAGTAACCTAATTCGGCCAGGAGACTAAAGAAAACCTGACCTTCATAAATCCTGTATTACCCGTGATTTTCTTTTACCTCTATTATGTTAGAGTTAGTCTACTTACACTAAATTAAGTATTTTTTTACAAAAAAATTAACAAATTTAACACCTTCGACAAATTTCGACAATGTATGTAAGATAAGTATGGT
>CAVGEW010000057.1:0-25699 GCA_963628465.1 Agathobacter sp.
ACTAAAAAACATCGCAAACCCTTGAAAATGCTGGGCAAAACGATGTTTTTTTGTCATAACAACTGAAAAAGTCGGGATTTTTATTGTTTGTTGAAAGCTTTACTTTTTCCTTAATATATAAAGAGTTATTTTTAATTTTAAACAATAATTTTTTCATATTCTCAAATCCTATTACTTTATTATAATAACACAATTTTACATTTTTTAAAATATTTTTTAAAAAAATATGTTGTTTTTTGTATTTTTATGTTATAATTAAGTCATAATAAAAGATAAGGAGAGATATACGATGAAAAAATTATTCGGGTTTATGGCGTTAGGTATGGCTTTAGCACTTATGCCAATGGGAGCAAGTGCGACAAGTATTGTACCAAAGTGTGATAAGAGTTGTCCGACTGAAGAAGGAAAGTGTACTTCAACTTGTAAAATTACAATTGAAGAAAATACTTCTTCATTAACTTCATTTACTGCAACACTAGAAATTGCTGGAGATGGGGTATCTGTTACAAGCTTTACTGGTGGTGATGGATGGACTGTAGTTACTCCACAAATTAATGGTAATTTGACTGAAAAAAGTATTCCTGTTAGTCTAATTGCTACAACTGCGATAACTGATTCAAACTTTACGCTAGCGACATTTACACTTGAACTTGAATCATCTGCAACTGACTGTAGTATCAAGATTGCTAATCCATCTACTGGTAGTGAAAAAACTATTGAAATTGAAAAAACTACAGAAACTAAAACTGGTGCATCACTTCCAATTGCTATAATTGGTTGTGGACTAGTTGGGGCAGTGGTTATATATAGTGTAACTAAGAAAAATAAAAAAATGTACAAAATATAACAATTTTTTAACAATCTTGTTTGCAAGATTGTTTTTTTATGGTAAAATTAAGCTAGGTGAGAAAAAATGAATGAATTTACAGAACAAGAAAAAGTAAGAAGAGAAAAGCTAGCCGAGATAGCTAAAGTATGTAATCCGTATCCGGAGAATTATGAAAAAACCCATACTTTAAAAGAAGTATCTAGTTTAGAAGATGGCACAAAAGATGTAAAGATTGCTGGCCGTATTGTTTTTATGCGAAAAATGGGTAAACTAAGTTTTGCAAGAATTCGTGATCTTGAAGGTAGTATGCAACTTGAATTTAAGATTGATATGGTTGGGGAAGATAAGTATAGTTTCTTTAAAAAGCTTATTGATATAGGGGATTTTATTGGCGCTGAAGGGGAAATATTTACAACTCAAACTGGGGAAAAGACTTTAAGAGTTCATAATTTTGAATTTTTAGGCAAAGCTTTAAGACCACTTCCAGAAAAGTTCCATGGATTAACTGACATTGACCAAAAGTATCGTCAAAGATATGTAGACCTTATTATGAATGAAGATTCTCGTAAGATATTCTTAGGTAGAAGTAAGTTATATGCTTTTTTACATAAATATTTAGGGGAACATGGTTTCTTAGAAGTTGAAACACCAATTGTTCAAACTTCAGTTGGTGGAGCTAGTGCTAGACCATTCTTTACTCATCATAATGCATTAGATATTGACTGTAATTTAAGAATTGCTCCAGAACTTCATCTAAAGGAATGTATTGTCGCTGGTTTTGATCGAGTTTATGAACTAGCTAAGTGCTTTAGAAATGAAGGTATGGATACCCAACACCTGCAAGAATTTACTCAAGTTGAATGGTATGTTGCTTACTGGCGTTATGAAGATAATATTAAATTCTTTACTGGTTTTATTAAAAACTTATTAAATGAATTATTAGGTACGCAAGTAATAAATTATCAAGGTCATGAACTTGACTTTAGCAAAGAAAATTGGGATAGAATTGATTATTGCAAGGAACTTGAAAAAGTTTTAGGCTTTAATGCCTTGGAAATAGATAACCCAGATGAGTTAAAGAAAAAGATTGTTGATGCTAAGTTATTTTCATATGGTGATTTAGATGAATATAAATCATTAAGTCAAATAATTGACTTTGTCTATAAAAAGAAGATTAGAGAGAATATAATTCAACCAACCATTATATTTAACTATCCAGCAGTTTTAAAACCACTTGCTAGAAGATGTGATGAAGACCCTAAGAGGGTAGATGTATTCCAAATTGTTGTTTGTGGTACGGAAATATGTAATGCATATTCCGAACTTGTTAATCCTTTAGAACAACGGGCTTCTTTTGAAGAACAATTAAAAGCTAAGGACCAAGGTGATGAGGAAGCTATGGATATGGATGAGGATTATTTACTATCAATGGAACAAGGCATGCCACCAATTTCAGGATTAGGCTTTGGAATTGACAGAATACTTATGTTAATATATGATGCTCCATCTATTCGTGATGTTGTGTTATTTCCAATGATGAAACCAAAAGATTAAAGATTGACTTTAATCTTTTTTTCTGGTAGTATATATCTCAAGAAAAAAGGAGGCATATCTATGCTTAACAAAAGTACAATGTATGATATTGAAATGTATGAACATATTGTTATAAGTATTTGTCAAAGTTATAAAAAGTTGTATGACTTAGAAATACAAGGTTTAAAAGAAACTCTTGATTATAAAAAAGAGTTATCTGATTTACAAAGTTCACTAGCTTTAGAAAATAATTTGTTAGAAAAATTTAAATCTTCTAGCGAATTTGAACAAATAATTTATTTTATGGAAGAGAAATATAATATAAATGTGGGAATAGATTTAAATTTTTCTTTTGAATTAGAAAATATAATTAAAACAAGAATATCTAATGGTTTAAATGGAGCAAGAATATCTCTTTTAAAGGATTACAGAGGTTCCTTCCCTGGGGCATTATTTGTAAGTGGAGTATATCAAGATATCTTTAGGTTAGCTTTAAGTATTTATAGCGATAGCCAAATAGCTAAGAAAAGTGATAAAGTTAAAGCTAAATATTTAACAAGTATATCTATGAAAGATATTGAAAAAGAATTTATTTCATCAAACTTTGAAATAGAAAAAGAGCCATATATGACTTTTGGTCTTTTACGTGTTGGTGATGATGCTAAAAAAGTTAGTGAAGCTATCATAGATTGTGAAGCGGGTAATTTAATTACTTACTTTTTAGAGATTATTGCTAATTTAGATAATAATGTTTATTATGATGAAAGTCTTTTTTATGAATCAACCTTTGGAAGTGCGATATTTCGATCATCTCTTGCTTTAGCATCCCCAGAACTTACAGTAGCTTTAAAGGATAGATGCGCATTTTTGTTATCTTTATTAAAACAAGAAGTAAGTGCTAAAATAGCTTATGATTTATTATATGAATCTCTAAATAATAGGGAAAATGACTTAAATATCCCTAAATTTATTAGTTTAGGCCGATAAATATGTGAAAAAAGTATAAAAATACTTTTTTTTCTTTTATTTGGGTGTTATAATTTTATTAAGGAGGTAGAGATGAAGAAAATATTTGAAAAACAAGGCGTATTAAAATGCATAGGTGCTTTAATGGACATTGTAGCATTTATATTATTTATAGTTGCTGCATTTGTTGATAAGACTAATCCAGATATGATTCTTAAAATTGTTGGAATGACATTTTTCATTGTTGGAAGTCTTATAATGGCTCTTAAGAGTGAAAAACATTCCCTTGCTAAAAGTGTTTTAGTATTCATTGCCGCAGGTGTGCTTGCTTCATGGATATTTACAAGTGGTATGTTCCAAGGTTCTGACTTTGTAGATAATGATTTCACTCGTATAGGTCTTACTGATATTGGTTTCATGCTATATTATGCAGTATATTTCATGATGGATAAGATTCCATTCTTACTTGTATTATGTGGTTTCTATGGTGTTTTATCTCACATCAGTGGATATCAAAGAATGACTGATAGTTTAGCTAAAAGCTTTAGTAAACATCCAATTGTTGCTAGTGTTGTAATAAGTGTTATATTATTTATATTCACTTCATTATTTTCCCAAACCCTTATAGTTTTGTTATTTATTCCGTTCTTTGTTACTATTTTATCAAAGATGGGTATGGACAAGCTTACTGTGTTTGCAATAACATTTGGTAGTGCTCTTGTGGGTATTTTAGGTTGTACATTTGGTACAGACAGCATTACATCATTTAATAATTATTTTGGTCAAGAAATAGATTTTGCCCTTAATTATCGTTTTATGATTGCTGCAGTTGCAATTGTTTTATACAACTTCTTTATTGCTATGCGTATTCGTAAGATTGCTCCAGAAATGAAGAAAAATGCCAAAAATGCTCAAGAAACTGATATTTTTGAAGTAGAAAAGGCTCCTAGCAATGCTAAAAAGAGAACAGTTGCTGATATCATCATAACGATATTTACTATTGCAACACTAGTAGTAACTTCTTTAATCATTATATTAGGTTACATTGATTGGAATTCATTATTTACAACTATTTTTGGTTGGTTTGATGCTGAATTTGATTGGCAAATATTTACAGATTTCCATGAATGGTTAATTGGCCTTACAGTTGGTGAAGACTTTACTATTATGCAATATATCCTTGGTGCTAACGTTAGTGCTTTAGGAAGTTTCAAATATGTATTTAACATATTAATTGTTTTACTTTTAGTTAGTGCTATACTTGCTTTTGTATATAAGTTAAGTTTTGATGAATATGTTGAAAGTTTCTATGGTGGAATTAAGAAAATGTATAAACCATTGTTATTTATGGTTTTTGCCAATATGATTTTTGCTGCAAGTTACATGTCTGGCTCACCATTTAACTCAGCGTTTAACTGGACTTTGAATCTTGTTGAAGGATTTAATCCATACTTAACTTCAATTGTGGCATTCTTAACATCAGTATTCCATGCTGACTTTGGATATGTTTCTTACACAATTGGAAGTTTCTTAACTACGGTATATGCTGATGACCTTGAAATAGTCCATACAATATTCATTTCAATGTATGGTATAGTTCAAATATTCATGCCAACAAGTGCTTTCTTAGTATTAGGTCTTTCAATGATGAAAATCGATTACAAAGATTGGCTTAAATATATTTGGTTATATGTAGTTGGTATGATTGTAATATTACTTGTACTATTTACAGTAGTAGCTTATATCTAGCAAAAGAAAAAAGTTTACCAAACGGTAAACTCTTTTTCTTTTGTTTAAATTTTTCTGTAAAGACCAATTGCTATGCCTAGGATAGTTATATTATCAAAGATAAGTGGCTCCATAGTATCATTTTCAGGTTGAAGTCTTATATGATCTTTTTCTTTATAAAAAGTTTTTAAAGTAACTTCATTTTCATCGGTCATAGCCACGATAATATCTCCATTGTTTGCGGTCTTTTGTCTTTTAACTATAACATAATCATTATCATAGATACCTTTGTTTATCATTGACTCACCACTTACGTGTAGAGTAAATACTTCCCCAGATTTAGGGATTAAAGCTGCGGGTAAATCAAAGTATTCATCGGGTTGTTCAATAGCAGTGATAGGACTTCCAGCAGTAATTTTACCTAGCAAAGGAACCCTTACAACACTATCATCTTTTTCTTCATATTCGTTTTCAACAAGAAGCTCTATTGTTCTAAATTTATTACTAGTTTGTCTTAGGTATCCCATTCTTTCAAGGTTCTTGATATGAGCAAATGCTGTGGCTGGACTACTTAACCCAACGCCTGCGCAAACCTCTCTAATTGCTGGGGGATAACCATGCTCAGCAATATATTTTTTAATAAAATTTAGTATTTGTTCTTGCCTTAAACTAAGTTCTTTTTTTTCTTCCATATTTATCTTCCTTTCTTAATTTAATTTTACACTATAAAATGTAAAAAGTCAAACACTTGTTTCCATTTTTATTGACACGAACAAATATTTGCATTAGAATAATATCAGAAAGAAGAGGTAATAGATATGTTAAATTTTATGAAAAAATATGCTGGAGTTTTATTTTTCTACCTAGCCATCGTAGGAATGATTCTTCTTATTAATTTAAGGTTTAGTAGTTTTGAAGATACTTATGATAGTTATGATGTAATAGCTATGAATAAGTAAAGAAAAGGGGAATATAAGTTTATCTTATATTCCCTTCTTCATCTATAATTTTATTGGTGTTTTTAAAGTTTAATTTTACATAATTACTTAGGAAATCTATTCCTTTTTCTTTTGCTACTTCCTTAGCAAATTCATCTACCTTTATATCAGCCCCCTTAGGTATTTCTTTACCTAACTCTTGTCCCATTTTATACATTTCTCTTAAAAATATATATCTACTTATAATTGATGCACAAGCTACGCTTAGACATTTACTTTCAGCTTTGGGAGTAAAGGTAATATTAGTTACTTGTTTTTTCATATCTTTTATATAATTAAAATAGGTCTTTGGGTAAGCAAATTGGTCTACGACTATTTTATCATAAGGTAGATTCTTTTCAACTAGATTAACTAATACTTTATTATGTAATATAGCTTTTATCTTATTTAAATTCATATCATTATGGTTTAAAGTATTATATTCTTTATTAGTTAGAATAAATGCTGAATAAGGTATCTTTTCTATTAAAAGAGGTGCTAGTTCTTTTATTCTTTCATCTGTTATTTTCTTAGAATCATTTACTTTTAATTCATGAAGATAACTTACCATGCTTTTATCTACGAACGTTGCACAAACAACTACAGGCCCAAAATAATCACCAGTACCAACTTCATCAGAACCAATTGTTGAGTACATATCGAAGTTTTTATCTTCTTTAAAGCTTTCCTTTTTATCTATCTCTTTCTTATCTTTACCTGTTTTCATATCAATACTGCGGTTATTTAAGTTTTTTTCCATACCAATCCATATACTAGCATCAACATCTGCGGATATGCCTTGGAATACAACTTTTCCAGATTCATAAAGGGTAACTACAGTATCTTCGCTATCAGCTTGAAACAGCGCATATGGTGGTGTCTTTTCTCTTTTCTTATCCTCGTAGAATTTAACCATCTTAGGTTTAATATTATCACTTACTTTAAATGCAATTGTCATATAAAACTTCCTTTCATGTAATATTTTAACATATTTTTTTAAAAAAAGATAATATTTGACTTTATTTTTATCCATATTTATAATATAATTATTCTAAGGAGAGTAGAAAAAATGAATATAGTAAGTGCTGTTATAATACTAATTGTATTATTTTATGTAGCCATGGGGTTTAAGCGTGGGGTTATTAAAACGGGAGTTTCTTTATTAGGAACTGTTGCAATTCTTATCATATCTTGTGTTTTAAAAGATGTTGTTGCGAACTTTTTGATGGATAAGTTACCATTCTTCAATTTTGGAGGTATATTTGATGGTATTACATCTATTAATATTCTTATGTACGAGATGATTTCTTTCATCGTAGTATTTGTAATATTATATTGTATATTGAATATATTAATATCAATCTCAGGGTTAATCGAAAAGATTCTTAAAATGACTGTGATATTAGCTATTCCATCAAAGATACTTGGAGCCCTTTTAGGTTTAGTAGAAGGAGTTATTGTAGCTTTTCTAGTTACTTTTGTCTTTTTACATTTAGCGCCAACTGAAGAATATGTAATGAATAGTCGTTTAGCTATTGTTTTATTAGAAAGAACACCATTTATAGGTCGGATGACAACAAGTACCACTCTTGCTTTAGAAGATATTAATAATATAGTTAATTCTTTGCAAGAAGGAGACGATAGAAGTGCGGCTAATTATGAAGTGTTACACAAGTTGATTTATTGGAAAGTAATTACTGTCGAACAAGCGCAAGAGTTAATTGATGATAAGAAAATAGAATTTGAAAATGAGATTGAATTAAATGGGTGATTAAATGATTAAATATTTAGAAAACAAGGATGAATTTAGTGATTATATTCAAGGCAAGGTTCTTGTGGATTTCTACGCTGATTGGTGTGGTCCTTGCAAAAGACTAGGTTCTATTTTAGAAGATATACAAGGTATTGATATTTTAAAAGTTAATGTAGATTTATTTCAAGATATATCTAATATGTATGGTGTCATGAGTATTCCAACTTTAATAGTTTTTGAGGGTGGAAATGAAGTAAAGAAAAGTATTGGCTTTAAAACAAGGGAAGAACTAGAAGAGTTTATAAAATAGGCAACAAATATAGACAAAAACCCTTGACGAATCTTGAACCGTTGTAGGAAAATGATTTGGCTTAATAGAAAAACTATTAAGTTTTTTTGTTATATAATCGGACATTTTTCGACAAAATTCAACAAAAATTGCTAAAATTTGAAAGTTTCACAAAAACTTCACAAAAACTTCACATTCGATTGATATTATTTTTATGGGTTTTAGAGAACGAGTATTGTTTATTAATCATTAACTCTTTTACAAACCTTTCTATAATATAAATTATAGTCTTATAGTTCCTACAATATTAAGTATTAAAGTTTTCTTTAAAAAAATATATATAAACAATTGTACTGTTGTTGGTTCTCATAAAACCCTGGGATACCGTTTGGTATCCTTTTTATATTGCATTTTTTGTGTATTTTTGATAAAATAAATTTGAGTTAAAAATATAAGCAGGTGATGTTATGGATAATAATACAACTATATTTAATGTCAAAGAATTGAGACAAGAACTTATTTTAATGACTATTAATGAAGTAATCGAAGCAATTGAATTTAAAGGCTACAACGCTACAAATCAACTTGTCGGGTATCTTGCCACTGGTGATTTAAAGTATATTACTACATTTAATCATGCTAGGAGTGTAATGTCTAAGTTTGATAGAACTGAAGTTCTAATGGCTCTAGTCAATTCTTATTTGGGTCGCTAATGAGATACTTAGGTTTAGATTTAGGGACTACTTCCTGCGGAGTAGCCCAAACTGATAAAACTAATACTATTGTTAGTCCTGTTAAGCTTATAAAATTTGCTCGTGAAGATTATAGGGCTCTTTTAAAAGAGATTCTTTCTATAATCGAAGAAAAAAATATTGATGTGGTTGTTCTTGGGCTTCCTAAGAATATGGATAATTCCTTAGGGTTTGCGGCCGAAAGAAGTTTTAACTTTAAAAATATGCTTGAAAAAGAAAATGTCAAGGTAGAGCTTCAAGATGAAAGATTATCGACAGTCGAGGCTCTAAATATTATGAAAAATAATGGTCTTAAAGACATCAAAAGAAAAGAAAAAACGGATATAATCGCAGCAACGATTATCCTAGAGTCTTATTTAAAGAGGGTAAAAAATGGCAAATAGATTAATCATAGATAATAAAAATAAAGATGAATATAAAGTAATTATGAAAATAACTTTAAATGATGGGGAATATGTCATATATACAAGTGATGAAGAAAATAAACTAGGTGATAAAATTTGCTATGTCGGAAAATATGAAGTTGATGAAGGAATGCAAAAAATTATACCTATTGAAAATATTGCTGTCTTAGAAAATATTGATGAAATATTTAGACAAGTAATAATGTTATTAGATAAGAAAGAAAGTAGTGATAAGCGTGAAAAGACGGAAAAATAAAAGAAAAAAATATATAATCTTAGGTTCAATACTAAGTATAATCATTATAATGGGGGTAATCTTTATAATATTAATTAGTCCGGTTAGTAATGATACTACTAAAGTAGATTTTACAATAAATAAAGGGGATAGTAAAACAATAATCGTAGATAACTTAAAGTCTGCAGATTTAATAAGAAGTAAGTATGCCTCTTTAGTATATATCATTATCTCAAGAAATACTAATCTTCAAGCAGGTTCTTATGAATTATCACGGAATATGAGTACTAAAGAAGTAATTGAAACTTTAAATAATGGAAATATTAAAAATATCAAGAGAGAAGAAGTAAGAATTACTTTTAAAGAGGGAGATACTTTAAAAAACTTTGTTGCAAGTCTTTCTGATAAAACTAATATTAATTATGAAGAAGCTATAGATAAACTAAATAATAAAGAATATCTAAAAGAGTTAATAGATAACTATTGGTTTTTAACAGATGATATCTTAAATGAAGAAATTTATTATCCTTTGGAAGGATATATTTATCCTGAGACCTATAACTTTTATAAAGAAACTTCTATTGAAGAAGTAATAAGTAAAGTCCTAGGTGTAACAAGTGAAAAGATTAAACAATTAAAAAATGATATGGAATCTAGTAAATATAGTATTCATGAAATATTAACTATCGCAAGTATTGCAGAAAAAGAAGCTAATTTGGAAGAAGATAGAAGTATGGTTACACAAGTAATATATAAAAGATTAAGTCTTAATATGTCTTTGGGTATGGATGTAACTACTTACTATGGAGTTCAAAAAGATATGCAAGAAGAACTTACAAAGGTTGACTTAAATGATAAAAACCCTTATAATACTAGAGTTACTACATTTACTGGCTTACCTGTAGGCCCTATATGTAATCCATCCCTAGAAAGTATAAAGGCTGCCCTTTATCCTGCGGATACTGATTACTTATACTTTGTTGCAGATGTTAATACTGGTAAAGTATATTTTGCAAGTGATAGTAACGAATTTAGTGTTCTAGTAAACAAATATGTAAAGTAAAGGTGAAATTAAATTGAAAGAACAAATATTACAGATGGAAGAATATGCTATTGAACATAATGTGCCCATCATTGAAAAGAAGTCTATTGCTTTTATTATGAAATATATTAAAAACAATAATATTAAAAATGTCCTAGAAATAGGTAGTGCCATAGGGTATTCAGCTATACTTATGGCATCATCTACTCAAGATGTAGTGGTAACTACGATTGAAAGAGATGAAACTAGATATATGGAATGTCTTAAAAATGTTAAGAAATGTGGACTTGATAAAAAAATTAATGTTGTATATCAAGATGCTCTGGAACTTAATCTTTCTGAAGACTTAAAATATGACTTAATCTTTATAGATGCTGCGAAAGGACAATATATAAAATTCTTTGAAAAATATAAGAATTTCTTAAATCCAAATGGAGCAATTATCACAGATAATATAAAGTTTCATGGCTATGTTGGTGAATCTAATAAATTAGATAAAGGTAACTTAAAAAGTTTAGTGGAAAAAATCGAAAAATATATTGAATTTCTAAAGGATAATACTGAGTTTACTACCGAGTTTTATGATATTGGTGATGGAC
The DNA here is from genome assembly GCA_963628465.1 of Agathobacter sp. Classification (GTDB taxonomy): domain Bacteria; phylum Bacillota_I; class Bacilli_A; order RF39; family UBA660; genus Onthocola_B. Next base: position 11,108 of record CAVGEW010000057.1, read on the forward strand.
TATCAGTAAGTACTTGGAAACATGACTAAATTAGTTACAGTTACAAGTAAAGATTATATACAAAGATTAAAGAAAGAGGATGTAACACTAGTATATCCTCTTAGATTTTTTTCCACTGGTTATGAAGAATATTTTGATATAGATGAAATAGATGAATTTGTCTTAATAAATAGAATACTTACATCTAAAGAATTAGATTCTTTAGATGTAATACTTAAAAATAGTCATGTAAAAGGTATTATCTTTGATGATTTAGGTGTATTAGATGTAATAAAGAATCTAGATATAACTAAGATACTTCTTTTAGACCATATTGCTAACAATAGTAAAAGTATTAACTATTACTTAGAATATGTCGATAGTGTGGTAGTATCTAGTGATTTAAGCTATGATGAAATAGAATATATTACTAAGAATGTTAATAAAAAAGTAGTTATATATACTTTTGGTTTAAAAGCTTTAATGTATTCAAGAAGAACTTTGGTATCTAACTATGAAAAGCATTATAATTTAGTTAAAAATAATATTATAGATGCCTCTATTAATAATAAGTATTTTAAGTTTATAGAAACTAAAGAAGGTACCAAAGGATATGCTTATCCATATTATAATGGTTTAAGTTTACTTAATTTAAGTAATGTCTTGTACTTTTGGTATGACCCAATACTTTTAGATATTGAAAGTATTATTAAAGTATTACATGGTGATATAAGTGATGTTGAAACAAGTACAATATTTTTAGATAAGAAAACAATATATAAGGTAGGTGAGTTAGATGCCTGAGTTACTAGCACCCGCAGGGGATTTTGAAAAGATGAAGTTTGCTTACCTATATGGGGCAGATGCCATTTATTGTGGGGGGCAAAACTTTAGTTTAAGAGCTAATGCTAAAAACTTTAGTTTAGATGAGTTAAAAGAAGCTGCAGAGTATGCTCATAGCTTAAATAAAAAGATTTATGTCACAGTTAATATAGTTTTTCATGATGAAGATTTACAAGGCTTAGAAGACTATTTAAAGTACTTAGACAGTATTAACATTGATGGTATTATAGCAAGTGATATTACTGTTATTATGTTATGTAAAGAGTTAAATTTATCAATAAGCATCTGTTTATCTACTCAAGCAAGTACTTTAAATGATAGGGCTGCTATGTTTTGGAAGTCTTTAGGTGTTACAAGAGTAGTTTTAGCTCGTGAGGCATCAAGAGAGGATATTGAGTGTATAAGTAATACTGGTTTAGAGATTGAAACTTTTATTCATGGTGCAATGTGTACATCTTTCTCAGGTAAATGTGTTTTATCTAATTATATGACAGGTAGAGATTCTAATAGAGGCGGTTGTGCCCAAATATGTAGATGGGAGTTTATTAGGGAAAATAACCCAGAATTTACTATTATGCCTAAAGATTTAAATATGGTACCATTTATAAAAGAACAAATAGACTTAGGAATAACATCTTTTAAAATAGAGGGAAGAATGCGATCTATTTATTATGTATCGACTGTACTTCTTAGTTATCGAAGAATGATAGATGCTGCTTTAAATAATACTTTAACTAAGAAGCAAGAAGACTATTATTTAAAAGTATTAAATAGATGTGCTAATCGTGAGTCTACACCTCAGTTTTATGATAAGTTGCCAGGTGAGTCGGAGCAGTATTATAATGGTCGAAATGAGGTATCTAATCAAGATTTTTTAGGTTTAGTCTTAGATTATGATAAAGATGAAAATTTAGCTATAATTGAAGTTAGAAATTATTTTGAACAAGGCTATGAAGTAGAGTTTTTTGGCCCAAATCATGAAACATTTAGTTATACAATTAATAAAATATATGATGATAACAATAATGAAATTGGTGTATGTAATCACCCTAAAAGTATTATAAAATTACCAGTTTCTTTAAAGCTATCAAAAAATGATATGATGAGGCTAAAAGTTGTTGACAAATTATAAAAAGTATAGTAATATTATGAACTGTAAATTGAATTAAAAAAGGAGATTGAAATTTATGAAAAAAGAAAATACATTTATTATGACTGCGGAAGGGTTCCTTGAAGCTGAAAATGAACTAAATAATTTAAAAAATGTTCGTCGTCCTGAAGTAATTAATGCTTTAAAAGAAGCTAGAGCTCTAGGGGACTTATCTGAAAATGCTGATTATGATGCAGCTAGAAATGAACAAGCTATTATTGAAGCTAAGATTCAAGAACTTGAATATAAACTTGAACATGCGGAAATTATTGATAACAAGGGTAAAAATGAAGTATCTTTAGGTTCACTTGTTACTATAAGTTATGAAGATGGGGAAGAAGAAGAATATAAAATTGTGGGTTCTATGGAAGCTGACCCATTTGAAAATAAAATATCTAATGAATCGCCTTTAGGTATTGCTCTTCTTAAACATAAAGTTGGAGACTTAGTATCTGTAGAAAGCCCGAATGGGGGATACTCAATAAAGGTTGTAAAAATAGCTTAAATTCTTGTAAAAAAGACTAAGTTATATTATAATAATTAAGAAAGGAAGTTTTTATATGGAAAACGTAAAAAAAATAGAAATTAAATTAGAACAAGAATGGAAAGATGCTTTAGATGAAGTATTTAAAGAAAAAAGTAAGAATGTTCAAATTGATGGTTTTAGAAAAGGTAAAGTTAGTAAAGAGATGTATATTAAACATTTTGGTATTGAATCTTTATATGCAGATGCTATAGATAAATGTTTATATGCTGCTTATACTAAAGTTTTAAAAGAAAGTAAAATAGAACCAATTATTGAACCTAGTGTAGATGTAATAGGGATAAGTGATTCTAATGTTATATTTGAATTTACTCTTATTTCTAAACCTAAAGTTACTTTAGGGGAATATAAAAATCTTAAAGTTAAGAAAGAAAAAGCTAAAGTTACTGATGAAGAAATAAATCATGAAATAGAACATTTAAGAAGTCACATGGCAGATGTTGTTGTTAAAGAAAATGGCACTATTGTGGAAGGTGATACAGCTGTTATTAGCTTTAAAGGTGTTGTAGATGGTGTTGAATACCCAGGGGCAAGTGGAGAAAACTATCCGCTTGAAATTGGAAGTCATACATTTATTCCAGGTTTTGAAGAAGCTTTGATTGGTATGAAGAGTGGGGAAACAAAAGATATTGATTTAAAATTCCCAGAAAATTATGTTGAGGACTTAAAGGGTAAAGATGTAACATTTACAGTAACTGTAAATGATGTTAAAACAAGAGTATTACCTGAACTTAATGAAGATTTCTTTGAAGATTTAGGTTATCCAGATGTAACTGATGAAGCTAGTTTAAAGAAATACATCAAGGATGAATTACTAGAAGAAAAAAATCACTCAATAGATAATAAATTCTTAGATGATGTTCTTGAAGCTGTATCTAAGAATGTTAGTGTTGAAATAAATCCTGAAATTGTTGATGCTGAAGTTCATAAAATGATTGAAGATTACGCTCAAAACTTACAAATGCAAGGTATGGACTATCAAAAATTCTTAGAAATAACAGGTACTAAAGAAGAAAATTTACATAAACAACTAAAGCCAGATGCTGAGAAGAGAGTTAAATATCGTTTTATTCTTGAAGCTGTTGCTGAAAAAGAAAATTTAACTTTCACAGATGAAGAAGCTGAAAACAGACTTGAAGAAATAGCTAAGTCTTATGGTGTTGAAAAAGAAGAAATACTTAAGACATTTGGTTCAATGGATGCAGTAAAATACGATTTAAAAATGCATAAAGCATTAGAAATTTTAAAAGAAAATAACTAAGAGTCATACACAGACTCTTTTCTTTTACAAGAAATTAACATTTTACATTAACTTCTTATTGCTTTTCTACTTTTATAATTGTATAATTATATTATAAATAAAAATAGAGAAAGAGTGGTTACTTATGAAAAATAAAATTATATTATCAATACTAACCTGTTTATCAGTTATAGCTATAGTTTTAATTGTTTATAGAGGTAAAAACAATACTTTAGAAGATTCTAAAGATATACCTACTAAAAATAGTGACATGCTTTCTATGATGCTTGAGACTGAGGCAGGTTCAGGGGAATATAAAGTAGTAGAACAAAGTGAGTGGCCTACTTTATCTGATGGCTATAAATTTAATTCAACGCTATCTAAGTGTGAAAATGGTAGTGAAGTATCATGGGATGATGAAAATAATAAAGTAGTTATAAAAAGTAATATATCCGATAAGTGCTATATTTATTTTGATGTTCATAATCCAACTCTTGAAGAGGTTTGCTCTGGTGGTGATGATTTAGCATACTGTGTAAAATCATATGGCGATTTAGGACCTGATGTATCTAATATTTATATTCATAATTCTAGTTTAACAAATGGAGCAGGTGATAACTCATATAGATATGCAGGAGCTGACCCAGATAACTATATATGTATAGGGTCAACAGCCACAACATGTCCGGACGCTAATTTGTTTAGAATAATCGGAGTATTTGATGATGAAGTAAAAGTAATAAAAGCAACTTCAATTGATTATATGCAGTGGAATAGTACTACATCAAATACATGGTCATCATCTTCTTTAAATACATATTTAAATGGGACCTATTTATCCAGTTTATCTTGGACAGAGATTATTGTTTCGGCTACATGGAAAGTTGGGGGAAATACAATTAGTAATATTCGTAGTGTGATACCTAAAACTGCCTATACCAACGAAATTACTAATGTTTCAACAACATATACGGCGGAAGTGGGTCTTATGTATGTAAGTGACTACTATTTTGCTTCTAGTCAAGAAAGTTGGTCAATTACAGGAGGATACAATGATGAAATTATATTAGAAAACTGGCTGAATATTAGTGATTCTCAATGGACAATTACTCCTATCACGGATGATTCTACATCAGTTTTTGCTATCAATAGGATGGGTTCTATAAGCCCTACTGCAGTTGATAGTTCTGAGATAACAAGACCTGTATTTTACTTAGGATGGGGATGGTATGGAATAAATATTTATCCTGCATTTCAATCGGGAACAGGAACATACTCTAATCCTATTCGGGTTACGGTAGCAGAGAATTTGCCTTTGGAAGGCTAATATTTATATATGGAGGTTATAACATATGGAAGAACATAATGTAAATGAAATCATAGAAATAGATGAAAACGAAGAAATAAGTAATACACAATATGATTTAAAAGAAGTAAAGAAAGATAATCTTAAGAAAGAAAAAAGACCATGTAAATGGAAAGAAAAATGGAATAATCTAGATAAAAAGAAAAAGATTATTATAATAGTAAGTATATCTTTAATAATTTTAATTATATTAGGTATTGTGTTATACTTTACTTTGTTTAAAAAAGATAATAATTCTAATAAAAAGAGTGAACCTATGATAGTTATTGAAAAAGATAACTATAGATATGAAGATGGTAAGTTAATATTCTTAGATAAAGATAATAATGAACTAGGTACATATACTTGTGAAAATAAAAGTGATAGTTTATGTTATGTAGCAAACTATAGTAATGAAGATGATTTTGATACATCTAAAAGAGTATATGAAAATGGTTTGGCTATAGATAATAGAACTGATATTTTCGAAAATAACTATGTCTTTGTATATGATAATATGAAGAAAGAAGATGGATATGTAATACTGTATGATATAAGTAAAGAAGAAAAGATAGGCACATACTCATTAGTTAAAGAAGTAAAGGATAATCAAGTAATAGTTAAGAAAGATAATAAATATGGTTTAATCAAGGTAAGTAAAAGTGATGTAGATGATGTAATAAAAGCTTCATATGAATATATGGGGTATATTGATGGAACAGATGCTTTAGTAGTATCTAATAATGGTAATTACTTGCTTATAGACTTTGAAAATGAATCAATAAGTAAAAGTGTACCCGGTGCTATTAAAGCCTTTGATAGCGAAAGTATAAGTGTTAAAGTAGGAAGTAATGTCTATGTTTATGATTATGAGGGTAAACTTAAGATAGATGGTGAATATGACTATGTAAGATTTGTAAATACCTATGTAATCGCTGCTTCTAGTAAAAAGTTATATGTATTTGATAAAGAGGGAAGCCCTATGAATATAGATGGTATTAAAATATCAAGTAATGAGTATAATACTAAACTTATATTTAATGATAATCTAAGACAAACTGGTAAAGAAGAAGCTTTTAGTGTTACTGTAAGTGATAATACTATGAAAATAGAATATGATGACGAAGTAACTAAGTTAAACTTAAATGAAGGCATATTCAATAAAGAACTTGAATATATAAGTTATTTTGCTGGTAAGTTATATTTCTATAGTGATAGTGAAAAAACTTCTCTTATAGGCTCTTATGCATGTACTTATGCTAATAGTATTGCTGATGGTGATGAAGTGTTATCTAACTGTTTTATAGCTAAAGAAAGTAATATTCTAAAAAGTGGTGAATCTGTAGTTAATGGATATATTCCTATTTATAATAAAAGATATGTTTTTATTGCAGATACTAAAACACCAAATACAAATGATAATATAGTTTTATATGATTTAAAAGATAAAAAGAAACTAGCTACTTATAAAGCAGTAGATACAAATTACCATGATATAACAAATGATATAAACTTTTATGATACCGCAGGTACTTTAGTAATTGCTAAGAATACAAGCGATTCTTATGGTGTTATAAATATAACAAATTCTAAAGTAAGTGGGCTAATATCTTTTAAATATGGTGATGATGATAAAATAACTAATACTTCATTTAAAGTAATAGATAATTACTATATGTTTAAAAGAAGTGATGGAACATATCATTTGTATGATACTAAGGGTAATGAAGTAACAGAGAAAATAACTACTAAATATGAAATTGTAGAATATAAAAACAATTATCTAATGGTTAAAAATAGTGATAAATACTTAATATATGATAAAACTGGTAAGATAGTAAGTGGTGAGTTCTATAATATAATTATGGAAAGTAAATATTATATAACTATTGGAAAAGATAATACTGTTGGTGTCTATAAATATGATAGTAAAGTAGATTTAACAAGTAATCTTGAGAAAGTTATAAAACTTGAAAGTAGTGATTATAAGAAAGAACTATCTTATAAAGAAAGTGGTAATATTTTAACACTTACGTTTACTTGTAATGGCGAAACACTTAGTTATGAAATAAATATTGGGTAGATATTATGAAGGATAAAAAGACATTAATAACTATTATAGTGCTTCTTGCTTTTCTTTTACCACTAGCTGTTATTGGGAGTATTAAACATTTTAGTACTCCTAAAACTAGTGTAGAGGATGGAAGTGATAATCCTAATAAAGAATTTATTCTAAATAATAAAGTATATTTCTATGTAGATGGAAAGTTAGTTAGTACATATAATTGTGATAGTTGTACAAAGGCTGATACTATAATAAATGATACAGATTATCATACTAATTATTATAAAGATGGAAGTAAAGAATTATCTGGTATTATAAATGATTACTTTAGTATCTTTAAGAAAAATGATAGTTATATATTATATAACTATGTAGGTAAAAGTGTTGTAAATGAATATAGTGATATTAAAAATTATAATGTAGATGCTACAAGTGAGTTTTTAATAACTAATACAAGTGATGGTTGGGGAGTAGTATTTTTTGAAATAGGTAAAAGTGCTATAAGTAATGAATATAGTTATATAGCGCTTCCTGCTCATTTAATAAATAAAAAACTAGATTCATCAATGTTTATTGCCCAAAAAGATAATACTTGGTCAATACTTAAAGATGATGGAACTATTCTTGTGAGTGATGTTGTTGGGGAAATTGTTGATTTTAATGATAATTATTATATTACATATACTGATGGATATCATATATATAACTATGATGATATTGAAGTATTAAATAGTTTTCCTAAAGATATTGTCTATGGAATCGGGGAGTATTTAGTTATAGTTGTAAATAATCAAGCCTATATTTATAAAGATTTAAATGGTCAAATAATTAATACTATTAATATTCCAGAACATAAGAGTTTGTATTTTTCAATTGAAGATGCTGGCATCGATGTAATTGTTGATGGAAATGTAATAGAAACACTTGAATTTAGTTAAATAATTTGTTACAATATGTTCATATTTTGATGATTTTTGAGGAGTAGTATATGTTTCTTTTCGAGAGAGTTAGTGCTTGGTGGAAGCTAATAAAGAAAGTATATGAAGGTTGCAAAAGGAAAAATAATGCAGAGATGCTATAAAATCAATTAAGTAAATAAAAGGATGGTACCGTCTTATATAGACTCCTTGGGTATCATTCTTTTTTTAAAGGGAAGGAAGATAGATATGTTAGATAAGAAGTATAACCATCAAGAAGTAGAAAATGGTAAATATGAAAATTGGGTTAAAAATGGTTATTTTGAAGAAAGCAAGGGAGGTTTACCTTATTCAATTGTTATCCCACCTCCGAATGTTACAGGTAAGCTTCATTTAGGGCATGCTTGGGATACAACTCTTCAAGATATTATTATTAGGTTTAAAAAAATGCAAGGGTATAATGCAATGTGGCTTCCAGGTATGGACCATGCAGGTATTGCAACGCAAGCTAAGGTTGATGCTAAACTAAAGGATATGGGAATTAAACCTAGGTCAATATCTAGAGAAGAATGGCTTAAATATGCTTGGGATTGGAAAGCTCAGTATGCTGATAATATCCATAAGCAATGGGCTAAGTTAGGTCTGGCTTTATGTTATTCTAAAGAAAGATTTACTTTAGATGAGGGTTTAAATAAAGCTGTTGTTCATGTATTTAAAACTCTTTATGATGAAGGATTAATTTATCGCGGCGAAAGAATAATAAATTGGGATCCTGCGCAAATGACTGCACTTTCTAATGAAGAGGTTATTTATAAAGAAGTTAAGGGTGCTTTTTATCATATTAAATACTATATTGAGGGTAGTGATAAGTTTCTAGAGGTTGCAACAACTAGACCAGAAACATTATTCGGAGATACTGCAGTTGCCGTTAATCCTAAGGATGATAGATATAAAGATTTAATTGGTAAGAATGTTATTTTGCCTGTGGTAGGTAAAGCTATACCAATAATTGGGGATATGCACGCTGACCCTGAGTTCGGAACAGGGGTTGTAAAAATTACTCCAGCGCATGACCCTAACGACTTTGAAGTTGGAAATAGACACAATTTAGAGAGAATTGTTTGTATTAACCCTGATGGCACAATGAATGAAAATGCTGGTGCTTTTGTAGGTTTAGACCGATTTGTAGCCCGTGAAAAGTTAGTAGAAAGCTTAAGAGAAAAAGACTTACTTATAAATGTGGAAGAAATAACTCATAATGTTGGCCATAGTGAAAGAAGTGGGGTAATGGTAGAGCCTTACCTATCTCGTCAATGGTTTGTTAAAATGAGGCCTCTTGCCGATAAAGTATTAGAAAATCAAAAAAATAAAGATACTAAAGTAAATTTTGTTCCTGCAAGATATGAAAAGATAATGAATCACTGGATGGAAATTACATATGACTGGTGTATTTCTCGGCAACTTTGGTGGGGACACAGAATTCCTGCTTGGTATAAAGGTGATGAAGTATACGTTGGGGAAGTAGCGCCTTCAGGTGATGGTTGGGTTCAAGATAATGATGTTTTAGATACATGGTTTTCAAGTGCCCTATGGCCATTTTCAACCCTAGGTTGGCCAGAAGAAACTGAAGATTTTAAGAAATTTTACCCTAACAACTGTTTAGTAACAGGCTACGATATTATTCCTTTTTGGGTTAATCGTATGACTTTCCAAGGCCTTCATTTCACTGGCCAAAGACCATTTAAAGATTGTTTGATTCATGGTCTTATTCGGGATAAAATGGGTCGAAAGATGAGTAAATCCCTAGGTAATGGGGTAGACCCAATGGACGTTATTGATACATATGGAGCCGATGCTTTAAGATTTTTCTTAACTACTTCAAGTGCTGCAGGAACTGACCTAAGATATGATGAAGAAAAGGTAAAAGCAAGTTGGAACTTCATTAATAAACTATGGAATGCCTCTCGTTTTGTTCTAATGAATATCGAAGGACTAGATAGTCTATCTTTTGATAATTTAAAGATAGAAGATAAATGGATTTTAACTAGTTTAAATAATACTATAAAAAGTGTAACTAAGAATATGGAACATTATGATTTTAATAATGTTGGTGGGGAAATATATAGCTTTGTTTGGAATGATTTCTGTGATAATTATATTGAGTTTGCTAAATTTAGTTTAGATGATATAACTACAAAATCAGTTCTTTGTTATACACTTTCTTGCATCCTAAAAATGCTTCATCCATTTATGCCTTATGTAACAGATGAAGTATATAGTAACTTACCAATACATGAAGAAAATATTATATTATCTAGTTATCCAGTGTATAAAAAGGAAGAAATATTTTCTAAAGAATATGAAAAGTTTAATAATATTATTGAATTTATAAAAATATTTAGAAATATTAAATTAGAAAATAAAATAGGTAAAGACTTTGGTATTAAAATAAACAATAATGAAGATTATAGCCTTATATTTAAGTTACTTAGAATTAATTTAGATGAACATAGTGGTACTAGTGGTACTAAGTATAGTGTTATATATAAAAATTATAACTTAGATATTTTCTATGAAAAAGAACTTACTGAGGAAGATATCAATTTTTTAAATAAACAAATACAAGATTTAGAAGCTTCAATTGAAAGAAGAAAGAAACTTCTAAGTAATGAAAATTACGTAAATAAAGCTCCGAAGGAACTAGTTGAAAAAGAAAGAAATACTTTAAAAGATGAAGAGAAAAAACTAATTAAACTTAAAAAATAACATACAAAAAGAAAGAGAGCAAGGTGCATGGCTTATTTATATAAATTACCAGATAGATATAAAGTATCTTATTCTCTCTTTCTTTTAGAATAATATCACATATTCACGCACATGTCAAGTAATAATGTTGCTAAAAAAGATATGTATATACATGTATATACATATTTTGTTTTTAGACAAATAAAACTATTAAAATTGCTTAATTTTATTGGCTTTATATAAGTATATATTATATAATGAAAGATTTCTTTTCCAAAAAAGATGCCAAAGACTTTTTGGCAATTATTAGCAAGGCTATCATTCGAGAAAGTGAGATGTTGCGATACTCAAAGTCTAAGAAGTTAATAGAATTTGTTGTAGAAAAAGAATAATATACTTTAAGTTCCAAAAATTGCCTATTTATATTGAAGTTTTCTATCCATACTACATATAGGTGGTACAGATGAAGAAAATAAAAATATTATTAATAAGTCTACTTTTTTTACCAATTAATATCCTAGCTTATTCAAGTTATATAATACCAGGAGGGGAAACCTTAGGTATTGAAGTAAATAGTGATGGGGTAATGGTCGTAGGTTTTTATGAAGTAAATGGTAGATATAATAAAGGAAATCCTTCTATAAAAGTTGGTGATTATATTACTAAAATAAATAATGTAGATGTAAATAGTATATCTGATTTAATCTCTATTATTGAAAAAAGTATTGATAAAGAAGAAGTAAATATTACTTTTAAAAGAAATAATACTGTTAAAACAAGTAAATTAAAACTATTAAAAGATGGCGATATTTATAAAACTGGTTTATATGTTAAAGATAGTATTACAGGGACAGGTACTCTTACATATATAGACCCGGAAACTAAAATATTTGGAGCTTTAGGTCATGAAATAATAGAAAATGAATCAAGTAAAATAGTAGAGATAAAGACAGGTAAAATATTTAGAAATTATATAACAAGTATTGATAAAAGTAGAATAGGTTATGCAGGAAGTAAAAATGCTAAATTTTATTATAATACTAAGTACGGGGATATAATTAAAAATACTAATGTGGGAATATATGGGATATATACGAGTAAAATGCCAAGTAAGGAATTTTTAGAAGTAGCAAGTAAAGATGAAGTAATGGTAGGAAGTGCTAAGATAGCGACAGTATTAAGTAAAGAAGAAATAAAGTATTATGATATAGAAATAACTAAGGTAGATGAATCTGCTAAAGTAAAAAATATATCTTTTGAAATTATAGATGAAGAATTGCTTGCTAAAACTGGTGGTGTTGTTCAAGGTATGAGTGGTTCACCAATCGTACAAAATAATAAAATTGTTGGTGCGGTAACTCATGTTATAATTGATAATCCTATCACTGGCTATGGTTTGTTTATTACGACCATGCTTGAGGAAGGGGAAAGATAAAAAAAACATTTTTCTGTTTTTCGCTGTTTTTCTGTAAAAAATTTGACAAGTAATGTCGAAAGTGGTATAATTTAACTCCAATAGGAAATACTACGAACAATATGATAATTTTACACAAATTTGACAAAAATAAGGAAATGTGGTATAATGTTATTGTTCGAGTAATTAGGGGGTATGGAAAAATGAAAGGATATGTTTTAGAATACGTCTGTGAAAATGAATTTAAAAAGTTGGAAAGGGCTTTGAAAAAGTATAATATGCTTGCGTTCAAGAAATTAAACTTTGACTACTATCCAGCACTTAGAAATGGTAATTTCGTAGGGGAACTTGTATCTGTAAATAAGAAAAACGGTACTGAAACTTATGAACTTAAATTACCAAGTGATAAGATGTTTGCCCAAATTCATGGGGATGTTAAACTTGTTTACACAGTACACAAAAAAGATGAAGCTATAGTTTTAGAAACTATTACGCCATCAGAAATACTTTTAGAAGGTCATAGGTCTGAACTTACTACGTATAAAGGCATTATGATTTCTAAAGCAAATGCATCTAAAGACATGTTTAAAATTGATTTACTTAACATGTTGCAAGATAAATAATCGTGGTAAAAACTTGAGTTACAGGGGGTACTCAAGTTTTTTTTGTTGTTTTTGACCAAAAAAGACTTGTCAGAAGCATAAATATGTGATAAGATTATTATTGTCATGGACCTCTAGCTCAGTTGGTTAGAGCCCTCGGCTCATAACCGAGTTGTCATAGGTTCGAGTCCTATGAGGTCCACCATTTTATTTATGCAGGCGTGGCGGAACTGGTAGACGCGCTAGACTTAGGATCTAGTGGAATATTCCGTGGGGGTTCAAGTCCCTTCGCCTGCACCAGATTGATTGAAAACTCGAACTTTTCGAGTAGTAATAAATGCTAGCTAGAAATGATATGAGTCCTATTTCTCTTATGTCAAAGAGACGGGATTTAGTTCAAAATAGTTAGTTTTTTTAATATAAATTTTATTATATAAAAAGATTAGTTGTATTTCAAACTAATTTAATTAACAAATTGTAATTTGTTATTATTTATTTTTTTTAACAAGTATTACTCCAATTACCTTTATAACAACAATCATAAATGGGGATGCTTTAAAATATACCCACTCAAAAGAATGCCATATAGTTCCAATAACTGCCCATTCTGGATTACTATAACCCCAATTTTGATATGGACTACCTAACAGTGCTAATAAGATAAATAATAAAATCAAACAAGCATCAGTTATTATTAGAGTATTAACAAATATATTTCTTTTTTGCTTTTGTTTTTTAGATAGTTGTTCATTAATAACCTCTAGTTTCTCTGGTATTACCTTTAAGTCGTTTTTTCCTGTTCATCAATGTTCTCTCCAAGAATTGTACTAACGGGTGTCTCAAATACCTCCGATATAGATATTAACATTTCTGCATCAGGAACAGATAATCCTTGTTCCCATTTTGATACTGTTTGTCTTACAATATTTAATTTAACGCTTAATTTTTCTTGAGAAAGTCCTTTATTTTTTCTTAATGTTTTTAAATTATCTTTTAACATTTATAATTTCCTCCTTTCATTAAATAAATTGTATGACAAATACCCTGTTGCTACAAGCAATGCATTTTAACATATCTATTAAACACTGTTATATCATAGCTTTCAACTGATTTATAAATTACTATTTATCTGTTCCATCTGTGTAATTATATCACGATTTTAACAGATTTTTATTACTAAATTAAAACATCCAAGATTCATCCAACATTTCTAGTATATATCCAACATTTGGAAGTAAAATAGAACCTTGCAAACCATTTAATTAGAAGGGATAAATCAAAAGTATGGTAGAGTTCTTCCGTATTTTAACTCAATTTTGTAAGTTCAAAATAACAAATGATAGCACTATAAAGTCTTTATTTATATATAATAAATTAAGGTGGTGCTATCAATTCCCTTATCCTGCTTAATAATATAGTAATAAAAATATGCTTAATTATTAGCGTATTTTATCATTAAATAGTTACTATTTCCGTAGTTATTAAATAATTTTTAATTTTACCAATTACGTTATCTATATTTTTATCTAACCAATTATATTTTGGATTATTAAGATTTATTTTATATAATCTTGAACTAGTAATTTTTTCAAATTGATTAATCAAGTCTTTTACATTATTAACATTGATTGATTTATCATCATAAATCAAAATTTTAAAACATTTTTCAAGTTTTTCTTTATTAAGTAGTTTATTATCTATTAAATAATAAAAATCAAATATATCTTTATATCTAGTTGATCTAATAT
>CAVGEW010000058.1:0-15613 GCA_963628465.1 Agathobacter sp.
TGGATAACCCATATATTATAGGCATGTGATAAACAAAAGTAAGCACGGTTGGCGCGAGCATGCGCCCCGTGCCGCTTTTTTAATTCTTGGAAAAAATTCTGTCAAAAATCATAGACATTAGATTAAATATTTGATAAAATAAAGTAGTACGAAAAAGTTGTATAGAATGGATGTGCTTGTTATGGCAAAAATTATATCACTTGTTAATCAAAAGGGAGGAGTAGGTAAAACTACTACTAGTATAAATTTAAGTGCTGCTTTAGGAAAATTAGGTAAAAGAGTACTTCTTATAGATATGGACCCTCAAAGTAATGCCACTACTGGGTTAGGTCTAACTTCTAATGATTTTAAGAATGATATATATGAACTTATTACTGATAAATGTGAAGTAAAAAAAGCTATAAAAAAAACTAAATTTCAAAATTTAAGTATTATACCATCAACTATAAATCTAGCTGGGGTAGATGTAGAATTTGTTAAAAAAATGCTTGAAGATAAAGAATTTAGCCAAAATATGCAACTAAAGTTAAAACTTGATGAAATAAAAGATAATTATGACTATATAATAATAGATTGTCAACCATCACTAGGACTAGGCACTATGAATGCCTTAGTAGCATCTGATAGTGTTATTATACCTGTACAGTGCGAATTCTTCGCTCTTGAAGGAATAACACAACTACTAAATAGTATTATCATGGTGCAAGGAAGTATGAATCCTAATCTTAGAATTGAAGGAGTCTTACTAACTATGCTTGATGGAAGAACAAATATTGGTCTTGAAGTAATTGAAGAAATAAGGAAATACTTTAAAGATAAAGTATTTAATACTATAATACCTAGATTAGTAAGATTAGTAGAAGCACCTAGCCATGGTAAACCAATTAATGAATATGACCCTTTAAGTAGAGCTACGGAAGCTTATGCTAATCTAGCAAAGGAAGTGGTTAGTAGAGATGGAAACTAAGAAAAAAGCATTAGGTAAAGGATTAGAACAATTATTTTCTAACAATGTTATTGATTTTGATAACTTTGAAGAAACTGTTGTGGAAGAAAATAAAAAAGATGTAACTGAGATAAATATTGATGAAATAAGAAGTAATCCGTATCAACCTAGGAAAACCTTTGATATTGAAACATTAAATGAACTAGCTAAGTCTATTGAAGAGTATGGTGTTGTTCAACCAATAATCGTTAAAAAAAGTATCAAAGGTTATGAACTAGTCGCAGGAGAAAGAAGAACTAAAGCTGCCAAAATTGCTGGCCTTAAAATGATACCTGCGATAATTAAAGACTTTGATGACCAAGAAATGATGGAAATAGCTTTAATTGAAAACATCCAACGAGAAGATTTAAACCCAATGGATGAAGCATTAAGTATAAGTAATATCATTAAACTAAAGGGATATACTCAAGAAGAGTTTGCCACAAAGTTTGGTAAAAGTAGAACTTATGTAACTAATTTGCTTGGCCTTTTAAAATTACCTGATGAAGTAAAAAGACTAGTTGAAAAAAGAGCTATATCTATGTCCCATGCCAGGGTCTTATCTAAGATGGATGATGATGAAAAAGTGGGTGAACTAGCTAAAAAAATAGTAACTGAAGATATATCTGTCAGGGACTTAGAGAGAATGAGTCAAGATGTAAAAATAGATGCCATGAAAAATAGAGCCTCTTCAAGTAAAAAGGTGGGGGATCATAAGTTTAGGATGTATGAAAATATTATCATGGATAATTTAGATACTAAAGTAAGGGTAGGAAGTAAAAAAATAGAAATATATTTTGATGGGGTAGATGAACTTAATGAGATACTTGATAAAATGAATATTAAAGTAGAGGAATAATAAATGAATAAAGATTTTAATTTAAATGATGAAGTAATAATGAAAAAAGAACATGCCTGTAAGAGTAATTTATGGACAATTACTAGAAATGGGGCGGATATCAAAATAAAATGTAATAATTGTGGTAGAGAAATAATGATGGATAGGTTAGAATTTATAAATAAGTTAAAAAAGGTGATAGTCAATGAAAAAACTTCGGGATAAAGAAAAAATAGGATTACATCCAGTTATGACACTACTTCTACTTAGTTTTGTAACTATAATAGTAAGTGGAGTACTAAGACTATTTAATGTTCAATCTACATTCAATAAAGTATCTATTGTAACTGGTGATTTTCAAGTAACTACAGAAGTAGTTAATTCTTTATTTAATTTAAGTGGACTTAAATATATATTTACTACTACTATAAGTTATTTTGCTAATTTTGCTGTACTTACACATTTAATAATAATACTGTTAGGTATTGGTATAATGGTTAAAAGTGGTTTTTTAAAAACAGTTGTTACTTTAATGACTAAGAAAGCTAAAAAAACCACTGTAACCTATGTATTAGTTTTAGTATCTATATTATCTAGTTTAATAGGGGATATGTCTTATATAATAATAGTTCCTCTTGGGGCATTACTTTTCCTATATGGAAAAAGAAATCCAATGATAGGTATAATAACTAGTTTTGCATCACTTACATGTGGAAGTTGTTTAAATATCTTTTTAACTAGTATAGATTCTAGTTTAATAAGTATTACTTTAGATAATGTTCATATTATAAATAGTAATTATACTATATCTAGCTTTTGTTATATATGGGCTATGATTGTTTTAATATTAGTTTTATCTTTAGTAATAACTAATATAACAGAAAATTACTTAGTAAAGAAAATACCTAAGTATGAATTCTTAGAAGAAGATATATCTAGTGAATTAGTTTTAACTAGAAAACAAATGAGAGGACTATTATTTTCTTTATTTGCTGGTTTAATATATATATTAATATTTATATATAATATAGTGCCAGGTTTACCTTTCTCAGGTAATTTACTTGATTATAGTGAGGTTAGATACATAGATAAGTTATTTAGTTATAATTCATTTTTTAGTAATGGTTTTGTGTTTGTGGTGGCAGTATTCTTTGTTATCTTAGGTTTATTTTATGGCATTGGGGCTAGAACTATAAAGAATAATAAAGAATTTATTGATTCTTTAGGATATTCTTTAAATGGTATTGGTAAGATACTTGTTATGATATTTGCAGCATCAGCATTTATAAATATATTTAAACAATCTAATATAGGTAATGTTGTTGCAGGAGCCCTTACTAATGTAATGCAAAATAGTGATTTTGCGGGGCTTCCTTTACTACTTATGTTGTTTATTTTCTCAGGTATTATAGCTTTAGTTCAGCCTAGTGTATTATTTAGTTATGATATTGTATCTGGGGTTATAATAAAACTTATGAATGCGGGTATTTCCCCTGAGTTTGCTCAACTTGTCTTTAGACTTGGAAGTAGTATTTCTTTAGGTCTTACCCCAGTATTTGCTTATTTTGTAGTATATTTAGCTTATTTAGAAAACTATAATCAAAGTAATAAACCTATTACTTTGAAAGAAGCCGTTAAATATCAACTTCCCTATATTGGAGTTACATTTGTAGTATATTTGTTATTTATAATAATATGGTATATTGTTAAAGCTCCGATAGGTATAGGCTCATCTGTTGGATTGGGGGTATAGTTATGAGTCTTAAAGCAGGAATTGTGGGACTTCCAAATGTTGGTAAATCCACTTTGTTTAATGCGATTACTAAACAAAATATCTTGGCGGCAAATTATCCATTTGCCACCATTGAACCTAATGTAGGAATAGTTTTTGTTCCTGATAAAAGGGTCGATTATTTAAGTGAGTTATATAAACCTAAAAGTGTTGTACCAACAACATTTGAATTTACTGATATAGCTGGACTAGTCGAAGGTGCCTCTAAAGGGGAAGGCCTTGGTAATAAGTTTTTATCTCATATAAGAGAGTGTGACGCTATAGTAGAAGTTGTAAGATGTTTTAATGACCCTAATGTTACTCATGTAACTGGAAAAGTAGACCCTATAGGGGATATTGATGTAATAAATATAGAATTAGTTTTAGCTGATTTAGAAATAATAAATAATCGAATAGAAAAAATAGAAAAGAAAGCTATTACTACGAAAGATAAAGATGCTTTAAAAGAAGTTGAAGTCTTAAAAAGATGTAAAACTTCTTTAGAAGCTAATACTCCCCTTCGAAGAATATCTTTTGATAAAGATGAAAAAACAATTCTTAGAAACTTTAGTTTCTTAACTATTAAGCCTATTATATATGTAGCTAATGTTAATGAAGATGATGTTGCAGTAGGTGATAATGAATATTCTAAGATGGTTAAGAGCTATGCTGATGCAGAAGGTGCTGGGGTTATAGTGATGTGCTCTAAGCTAGAAGCAGACCTTGCAGGTCTTCTTGACGAGGAAAGAGAATTGTTTTTACAAGAAGTAGGTATAAAAAATAGTGGACTTGATAAACTTATATTTGCTACATATAATTTATTAGGTCTAGCAACATTCTTTACAGCAGGTAGCGATGAAGTACGTGCTTGGACATTTAAAAGGGGTATGAAAGCCCCAGAGTGTGCCGGATTAATTCATAGCGATATAATGCGAGGTTTCATAAGAGCTGAGGTAACAAGCTTTACAGACCTTGAACACTATGGGGATGAAAAGGCTGTAAAAGATGCTGGTCGACTTCGCATTGAAGGTAAAGAATATGAAATGCAAGATGGAGATATTTGTTATTTTCGATTTAATGTTTAGAAAAGGAGGAATGAATAATGGAAAGTAATAAGTTAATTAGTAAATCATTTTTATGGATGTGTATAGGACTCTTAGTAACGTTCGTTACAGGATTTGGTATTTCTTCAAATTCAAGGATGCTTGGCAATGTATTTGGTTCAGCATTTTGGGTATTTATTGTCCTTGAGTTCATACTTGTAATAGTTCTATCTCTTAGAGTTATGAAGATGAGCCCAACGAGTGCTAAGATATGTTTTATATTGTATTCTTTTGTTAGTGGTCTTACATTTTCTAGTGTCTTTGTAGCATATGAACTTGAAAGTATTATGTTTATATTTTTACTAAGTAGTGCTATTTTTGGTATTATGGCATTTATAGGTTATAAAACAAATGTTGATTTAACTAAACTAGGTTTTTATTTTATGATTGGCTTAATCGCTGTAATAGTAGTATCACTAATAAATGTATTCATAGGTAGTAATTCACTTGAACTTGTTTTATGTATTATATGTATATTACTATTCTTAGGTATTACTGCACACGATGTTCAAAAGATTAAAGCTTTAGAAAGAAGTAATCTTCCTGAAGATAATTTAGCTATATATGGAGCATTACAATTATATCTAGACTTTATTAATATTTTCTTAGATTTACTTAGAATAATTGGCGATAATAAGGATTAATCATGGATATTAGTTTAAAAAGAATAACAGCTTTTGTAATAGATATTGTTATTGTTACACTTATATACGCAGCAATAAATTTGCTACCTATAGACCCTTATAGAGATGAATATAAGAGTGCTTATGATAAATATACTGAGCTTGTGAAAGAAAACCA
The DNA here is from genome assembly GCA_963628465.1 of Agathobacter sp. GTDB lineage: Bacteria > Bacillota_I > Bacilli_A > RF39 > UBA660 > Onthocola_B. Next base: position 5,499 of record CAVGEW010000058.1, read on the forward strand.
AGACGGCAGTGCGGATATAGAAGAGGAATTAATTTCTCTAAACTACGATGTTTATAAATATAAAACATATAGTTCACTTATATCTGTGGGTGTATTTATTTTATACTTTGGTGTACTTCAATTTCTTTTAAAAGGACAAACTTTTGGTAAAAAACTTATGAAGATTAAGGTTGTAAGTTCCAATGAAAAGGATGTAAGCATCTTTAGATATATTCTTAGAATTATAGTTCTTAATAATATATGGTTGTCTTTAATTAATACTGGAGCTGTTTATGTTTGTAAAGGTATTAAGTTTTACTATGTAACATATGTTATAAGCATGATTAGCTTCCTTCTTTATATGATGAATATAATAATGATTATGTTTAGAAAAGATAGCCGTGGTCTCCATGACTTCGTTGCTTCAACGAAAGTTATAGATGTAAAAAGTACATCTAGTGAAGAAGTTGAAGAACAAGTAAAAAAAGAATCTATTAAAGAAAAAGCTATGAAGAAAGAAAAGCAAAAAAACGAGATGAATTGATTTCATCTCGTTTTTTTGCAATTATTATTCGTTTTGTATAAAGTTCCATTTAACTTTTCAATTTACAAATTTAAAAAAATTGTCAATTTTAGGTGTAATATCTCAAAATATATGTTAGAATAATATTGGTGAGAATATGAAAAGGGTAAAAGAAAAAAGTGAAGTAAGACGTGCAGACTTTGCACAAACGATTTATCGTGTAAGAAAAGAAAGGAAAATGACACAAAAACAAGTCGCAGAGATTGTAGGTGTAACTAATCGAACAATTTCTAAGTGGGAAAAAGGTGAAACAGTCCCAGATTTAGAAACTGTTAAAAGATTATGTAAGGATTTAAGTATATCTCCGAGTGCTATTATTAAGTCGGAAAGGAAATTTAAAGATTATAAGTATGCTATTACATATAATATAAAGAAAGTATTTAAATTTCTTTTGAGAAATATTTTTCTAATTGGTTTTATCGTAGTATTTATATTATTGCTTATATATTTTATTAATAACTATAATACAATTGAAATATATAATATCACTTATAGTGATGATAATGTTACTTTTGAAAATGGTTATTTCTTTAAAACTAAAGCTATTAATATGCTTACTATTAATAATATTAAATTAAATAAGATTAAGTATGAACCTTCATCTGTTAAAGTAGAATTATACACTTACTTAAATGGTGATAAATATATTTTTTATGAAGGTGATTCACTTAATAATATATTAATTGAGGAAAACAAATCCTACATTGATTTATTAACAAATGACGTAATCAAAAATATAAAGAATAATTTATATATCAAAATAGAAACTATAGATGAAGATAATAATAGTTATTCTTATGAGAATAAACTCGTTCTTAAAGAAAGAGCTAATAATAACAAACTCAGTTATGTCGATTACTTCGAAGAACCAGACAATGAAATAAAGGATTTAGATAAAGAAAATCCTTTTTTAATGTCTAAGACAAATAATCGTAGTAATAAATTAGAATCTCTTGGATATAGTTATGATAAAGAAACAGATACATATACTAAGGTAGATAGTGATGGTGGGGTTATTGAGTATAGTCCAAAAGCAAATATGTTAAAAAAAGAAATGATTAAAAATGATTTAAGGTATTTGTTAAGATATATTAATGGTCAAAAATTGATTAGTTATAAGGTTTCAAATGTTGTAAATGATGAGATTATTATGGATGTAAAATACTATGTTGATGCCAAAGTAACAAAATGTATCAAGGGAAAATGTAAAAATTTTAATGGTGAAATTGACTACATTCTTAGTATTTATGAGCAAATAACAAAAGTCTCTTAACACGGGAATTATAATTCCCGTGATTTTCTATTTATTTTTCCAAACTTTTCTGTTACGATGAGGATGGAACAAGAAGGAGGTGAATCGCATAAGGTGAAAAAAGTTGTTCTAGCGTGTTCTGTTTTGTTAGGCTTGATTATTTCAATTAATGTAAAGGCAGCTAATTTAACTGAAGAAGAATACGCAAAACTTAGAAATGTGTTCTCTGATGAACGAATAAGTATCATGAGTGATGCGGATGCTGAAAGATATTTGAGTTACAACTTAGAAGAAACAGAAAAGGTTAGCAAATACTATAAAGTAACTGATACATTAAACGGAACTATTACAACAGAGGTCAGTGAAGAAGAAGCAACTAGCGCTGCAGAGGCAGCAACATCAGAAGATGGCATTATGCCAGCAGCAACTTATTATTCAACATCATATAAGAATATTGTAATATATACTTCAAGGTTAGGTACTAATTCTTATTTTGTGTTTGTAACTAATCGTTGGCTAATTACACCAACAATAAAATCTTATGATGTTATAGCAATGCGTGTTGATGATGCTACTATTACGGCAGGAACACAAATTGGAACGCAATTGTATACAACGAATGGAATTTCTAGGGGAGTTGATTACTCATACCAAGGAACAAATATGGTCTTAAGTTCAAAAGGCTTTGGTATCTCAATGAACTTAGTTGATGCAGCAACAGAATTTACTTGTGATATTGAAGCACTTGTAACTGCAACAACAGAATGGGCAACAGTATATGGAAGCTATCAACATGCAGCAATTAATGTTACATTAGCACAATCTAAGTCTTATACTATTAGCCATAATGGATATGGTAAAGTTGTAAATTTTGCAACAGGCATTCAAAATGCTTATGATGGAATGAAAGGAGTTTCGATATCACTTGACTACACAGCTTAAGGATAAAACCAATGAAGAAATAAAAGACAAAAGAGATATTAGGGCAATTAATGTGCTTAAATATGAGGTCGAGCCAAGTATAATAGTTGTTAAAAATAGGAAACGTTTTTGGCAATAGAAACTTCTAACTTAAATGGTAGGAACTATAAAATGGGTTTGATATTTAACTTGTAGGTACTATATGTAAAGGCAAATTTGTGTAGGAACTATAAAGGTTTGTTATTTAACATTGTAGGAAACAAAATAAAGGTAGAAACGAGTGTAGGAACTATAAAGGTTTGTACTTAATATTGTAGGAATTATAAAAAAGGATGTAAAAGAAATTGCACTATATAGGATTAAAGCATTAACTTCATAATTCACAAAAAATTACATCGGAATATTTTTTCACCGACACACATAAATTTAAAATAGAAAAATGAAAGATGGTGGATTATGGAAAAAGAAAAAATTATATCATCAATAGCAAAGCGCGGGGATGGTGAAATCTACTTAGGTGTTGTTGGGGCTGTAAGAACTGGTAAATCAACTTTTATCAAACGATTCATAGAAAATCTTGTTGTACCGAATATAACAGATGAATATGAAAAGAAAAGATGTCTTGATGAAATACCACAAAGTGCCCAAGGTAAAACAATTATGACAACGGAACCTAAATTTGTACCTAGTAATGGGGCTACAATAAAGGTCGGCGAATTTGAAACGAACATCAAACTTGTAGACTGCGTAGGTTATGTTATTCCTGAGGCTAATGGCTTCGTTGATGAAGAAGGCAACCCGAGAATGGTAAAAAGCCCTTGGTTTGAAGATGCTATTCCCTTTGTTGAGGCGGCTGAAATTGGAACAGAGAAGGTTATCAAAGACCATGCAACAATAGGGATTGTTGTGAGTACGGATGGTTCGTTCGGTGAAATCAAAAGGGAATCTTATCTAAGTGCAGAAGAAAAAGTTATTAGTGAACTTAAAAATATTGGAAAACCATTTATTGTTATTTTAAACAGTGTTCATCCGACTAATACGGAAACTAGAGAACTTGCCAAAAGTTTAAGTGATACATATGATGTGCCTGTTATGCCGATAAGTGCGGAACTTATGAATGAAAAAGAAATAATGGAAATACTTAAAACAGCATTATATGAGTTCCCAGTCTTAGATATCAAAGTAAAAGTACCTGAGTGGGTAGATGTACTTCCAAGTAATAATGAAATTAAGATGCATTACTTAGAAAAAATTAGAGAAAGTGTGATAAGCGTTGAAAAAGTTAAAGATATTGACTATATTCTTGAACACTTTACTGATTCTGAGTATATATCTAACTCTTATATTTCAGAACTTGATGCTTCAACTGGTACGGTTACCATAACCTTAGAAAGTACAAATGAACTTTATACAGAGACCCTTAAAAATATGATGGGTGATATGGTTACTACAAAGGCCGGCCTTTTAAAAATGTTTGCCAATTACAAAGATGATAAGGAAGAAATGGATAGCTTGCGGGGGGCAATTAAAATGGCTAAAGGCACTGGCTATGGTATAGTATATCCAAGTTTAAAAGAATTAAAACTTCAAACTCCAGAACTTGTTAAGCAAGGCAGTAGGTATGGGGTAAAACTTAAGGCCGTGGCCTCTAGTGTGCATATGCTAAAAGTTGATGTAGAATCTACATTTGAACCTATCATAGGTAGTGAACTTCAATCAAAAGAGCTGATAGATAGACTGATGAAAGATTATGAAAACGACCCAGCAAGTATATGGAAAAGTGAAATATTTGGTCGAAGTCTTGAAGCGATTGTCCAAGAAGGAATTCAAGCTAAACTTAGTATGATGCCTGAGAATACAAGATATAAACTTAAAGAAACGGTTTCTAAAATAGTTAATAAAGGGTCTAATACATTAATTGCAATAGTAATATAGCTATTGCTTTTTTCTTGTTTTCTTAATTGTTTTTTGTTATACTTATAAATAGAAAGAAAGTGAATATATGGATGGAAAGAAACTATTAAAAAAAATATTTAAATCTAAATTATATAAAGCACCAGAAGTTGATATTGATTATGATGAAATAGATTATGATGATACAAGAATAAATGGTTTTGAAGATGCTGTTTTTTCGTTTTTAACAGGCATAAGGCATGATTTTGCTTTGGAAGAATTAAATTTATTTTTCAATAATTTAAAAGATTTAAAAATTATAGAAGTGAATAATCTTAAAAATGGCGCTGCTCGTTATGATATTATTGGAAATGTTATAAAACTAAGCGAGATAAGTTACTTTGGTGATATTTATCATGAATTATTTCATGCTGCTAGTTCTTTTAATGGGGAAAAAGTATCTTTCTGTGGTTTTTATCAACATGATTACAATAAAGGGATAGGTAGAGGCTTAACCGAAGGATATACACAAAGACTTACTGAAAAATATTTTGGTGACCAAGTCAAACAAAGTTATTTGGTAGAGAGCTATTTAGCTAAAAATTTAGAATATATTGTTGGCTTTGATGTAATGAAAAAACTATATATAACCGCGGACCTACGTGGTTTAATTAATCATTTGTCTCAGTATGTTGATAGAAAAGAAGTTATCAACTTTTTAAGAGACTTTGACTGCCTTGAGTCTATTAATAGAAAAATTTGCCTACATGATAAAGATTTAAATCCGGCGGTTCAAAAACTACGAAATATTACTTGTATTCTAGCTAAAACTTATCAAAATAAACTTTTAATAGAGCTTCGCAGGGGCATGGATATAAGTGAATTTAACGGTTTACTTTGGTCCTTTGTAGATAATCTAAGTCTTAAGTATGTTCTTGATGGAAAATTTGTAGAAATTATGACTCGAGATGAACTTTATCAATATTTAAATGAATCAATGCCCAAGGAATATAAAAAAAATGAAGAAAGAAGGGGAAAATAAATGGAAATAGATGCTTATCAAAAAGAAATATTTACCTTACAACACACTATTAATATCCTTAATTGGGATTTAATAATATCAACACCCCCAAAGGAAAAAGATAATGTTATTGCTCTCATAAGTTCTTATGAAAGTAATTTATTTAAACTAAAAACTAGCAAGGAATATGGTGATATTTTAAAGAAAACTATCAATAGCCAAGAGTATAATAACCTAAGCGATAGTGAAAAAAGATATATAAACAGATTATACAAAAATTATTTGCAAAGCGAAAAGATTCCCCATGATTTTTATGTTAAATACATAGAACTTATCCACAAAAGTACTTCAGTTTGGGAACAAGCTAAAGAAAATAACGATTATGATAGTTTTAAACCCTATTTAAAAGATGTAATTGAGGCTACTAAAACTTATTATAGTTATCTAAATAAAGGGGAAAATTTATATGATACAATGCTCGATAGTTATGAAGAGGGACTAACTTGTGAAGTAATAGATAAACTATTTAATGAGCTAAAAGTAAAATTAATACCTTTAATAAAGAAACTAGATGATAAAAGAATAGATTACAAGATTAATTCTTCTAAAGATGTATTAATAGAAACCGCAAAATACCTTTTAAATTATATTGGTTTTTCCATGGATAAAGGAGCTCTTGGTATATATCCCCATGGTTTTACGGAAAAAATAGATAATAACGATGTTCGTATTGCTTTTAAATACACTGATAACCCCTTTGATTTTGTAACTACAATTATTCATGAAGGCGGTCATGGTATTCTAGAACAAAATGTTGATAGTAAGCTAACTAAATATGAATGCACTTCTTGTGATGGAATTAATGCCTTACATGAGAGTCAATCAAGGTTTTTCGAAAACATATTAGGTAGAAATATTAATTTTTGGTATCCAATTTATGATGATGTTAAGAAAATGCTCGGCCTTGATATGGATATAGAGACATTTGTAAAGGGATTAAACTGTGCTATACCTAGTTTAGTTAGAACTGAAGCTGATGAACTTACCTATTGTATGCATATTATATTAAGGTATGAAATAGAAAGAGAATTATTTAATGGCTCTTTAAGTGTTGATGATTTACCTAAGGTTTGGAATGAAAAAATGCAAGAATACTTTGGAATAACTCCTTCAAAAGAAAAGGATGGACTTCTTCAAGACATACATTGGGCTGAAGGAGCTTTTGGCTATTTTCCATCATATTTAATTGGTTCAATATTTGATGGAATGTTTAAAGATGCTATTGAAAGAGACTTAGGTTTAATAGATGAATTATTAAAGCAAGGCAATATTAAAAAAATTACTAATTACTTAATAGAAAATATCTATGTAAACGGCGGTGCCTACACCGGATGTGAAGTTTTAGAAAAACTTGGTTTTAAAGAAATAACCGTGGAACCATTGGTTAAATATTTTTATGAAAAATATGATAAGTAAAGAAAAATTCTATAATTTGTTTTGGATATTTATCTTAGGTAGTATCTTTGGTTGGTTCATCGAAGGAGTATTTTCTCTTATTAAGTGGAAGATGTTTATAAATCACTCAGCGGTAGTCATTGGCCCATTTAATATGGCTTATGGTCTTGGGGCTTTAATGTTATCAATCTTGCTTTCTAAATTTAAAAACTTGCCATCGTGGAAAATATTTATACTAGCTTTTCTAGGTGGCTCTATTTTGGAATATATAATGAGTTTAGGTATGGAGCTAGTACTAGGTTTCACAGCTTGGGATTACTCAAGAAAACCTTTGAATCTAAATGGAAGAATATGTGTTAGATATTCCCTTTTCTGGGGAATCCTAGGTATTATATGGATAAAGTATATATATCCTTGTTTGTTAAAATTTATTAGTAAAATAAATAATAAACTTGTTATATATGTAGCAGTATTTCTTATATTTGATATCCTTTTAACAGGTGTTGCTATAAATAGGGCTAGAGCTAAAGAAAATGGTATTGAAGCAAGATACACTTATGAAAAAGTATTAGATAGAACTTTTAATAAAGAATATTTAAAAAATATGTATAACGAAAGTTGGGATAAGTAGATGAAAATAGTTGTTTTTACCTGTAATACAGGGGGAGGACATAATAGTTGTGCTAAATATATAGCTGAGGAATTTAAGGAAAATGGCATTAACTGTGATGTTTATGATTATATGTTGCTTGCTGGTGATAAAGCCAGTAAAATGGCTGAGAAATTGTATTTAGATTCTACGAAAGGTAGTGGCATTGTATTTAAAAAGGTCTATAAACTAGGAGAGCTTTATAACAATACCCGAATAAAAAGCCCGGTATATAGTTTTAACAAAAGGCTTGTTAAAAAGCTAGATGAATTCCTGAATGAAAATAATTATGACTTAGCTATAGGCACTCATGTCTTTCCCTGTATGGCTCTAACTGAACTTAAAAAGACTAAGAATATCAAGTTTGTTAATGTTGCAACAGACTATGAATGCATCCCATTTTGGAATGAAACAAATCCTGATTTATTTGTTATACCTAGTCCTAAGTTAACAGATAGATTTATTGAAAAAGGTATAAACAAAGATATTCTTTTACCTATAGGAATACCAGTTGCATCTAAGTTCATTAATGTAAAAAACAATATTACTTTGCCACAAGATAAAGATATTATCCTTCTTACTTCAGGAAGTATGGGCTTTGGTGAAGTTTTAAAATGTACTTTAAAATTACTTGATAATATTGATGCTTATTTAGTTGTCGTATGTGGAAATAATAATAAACTAAAAGAAAAACTAGATAAAATAAATCATCCTAATTTATTAGTCAAAGGTTTTATTAACAATATGAATCAATACATGAATAAAGCAAGTATTATAATTGCTAAGCCCGGTGGTCTTACTTCAAGTGAAATAACTATGATGAGAAAACCTTTCATTTTAATGATGCCTATTCCTGGAGTTGAAAATTATAATGCCACGTTTTTTGAAGAAAATGGGATGGCTATTAAAGCTAAGTCGGTAGATGAAGTAGTTAGACAAACTAAAAAATTACTCGAAGATAAAATTCTTCAAGAAGAAATGATAAATAATCAAAAAAAATACATAAACAAAAATAGTGCAAAAGATTTAGTAGATTATATCATAAAAAAATGGTATACTAATAAGTAGTTAAGGTGATAAAAATGAATGAAGAAAAAATAAGCATGTTAGAGAGGTATGGTATTGATTTAACTACCAAAGAATACATCACAGACCCAGCAATTGCTAGAGATAATGAAATAAAACAAGTTATATTAACTCTTTTAACTCCTGAGAAAAGTGCTTTGCTTGTTGGTAAACCTGGGATTGGTAAAACAGCCATTGTCGAAGGTATTGCTTATCGAATCCAAAAAGGTCAAGTGCCGGATGCTTTAAAAAACTATAGTTTAATAAAGGTTAATATTACCAGTTTAATTGGGGAAACAATGAGTGATGGCCAAATTGAAAATAGAATTGATTTACTAGTTCGGGAACTTTCTGAAAGACTTAATACCATTATTTTCATTGATGAAACTCATTTACTTGTTAATAAAGCTGGAGGTATGGACTTTGCCAATATGTTGAAAGCAGGCCTAGACAGAGGGCAAATTAAAATGATTGGTGCTACCACAACTGAAGAATATGAACAATATATACTAAGAGATAGAGCCTTTTTACGTAGATTTCAAAAAATAGATGTTCTCGAAGCTGACAAACCCACTGTTGTAAAAATTCTAATGGGAACCATTCCTAAACTTGAAAAACAAATTGGGGTAAAACTAAATTATCAACCATTTGTAACTGAAAAAATAATGACATTTATTGTCAATATGACCGATGAATATAAAAGAGTTTATGAAATATCTAGTAGATACCCTGATATATGTTTAACAATCGTAGCTAATGCTTTTACTTATGCGGTTTATGACAACAGAAAAATAGTGTCTATCAAAGACTTTTACAAAGCAATATGTAATGCTAAAAATGTATATGAAGATGTAAAGGTTAAAGAAATAGAAAACTTTAAAACGGAATTTAAAGACTTAATCGAAGCTGAAGGTGTTAATCTTGAAGATAAAGGCTAATTGGAAAAAAAATCTTTCCAAGGGTCTTTTTTCTTTATCATTTTTAAAGCCTTATCCATAGTTATTTCATTAGGCTTTATTTTATTTAAATCGCTCCAAGCTATAGGCATAGACACAGGAGCATTTTCTTTAAGTCTAATGGAATATGGTGCCACAGTCGTAGCCCCTTTTTGATTACGAAGATAATCTATGAATATCTTATTTTTTCTATCTTTTTTTCTTATTTTCGTCGTATATCTATCTGGATAACTCTTTTCTAACAAAAGGGCAATATTTTCAGATATTTTATAAAATTTTTTCCATGTTTCTAATCATTCCTTTCCACTTCACTACGTTCGTTTAAGGCACAAACAGCAGTG
>CAVGEW010000059.1:0-24352 GCA_963628465.1 Agathobacter sp.
GAAAGGAATGAAAAGGAATGAATAATTATTTGATACCTGCAAATTCAAAAAAGTCACAATTAATCTTAGGGTTCTTTACCTTAACTGATATTTTGCTTTTTGGATTTGGATGTGGACTAACAATATTGTTGCTTATATTGGTACAAAATGCTAGTACCTTAACAATGATACTTATTTTGATGCCGGCCCTGGTTACAGGGTTTCTGGTAACGCCTGTTATGCATTATCATAATGTACTTCAGTTTATAACTAATGTGTGTAATTATATTATTAATCCTCGTCAATATTTTTGGAAAGGTTGGTGTGTTAGAGATGAGTTCGAAGACAAATAAATTAAATAGTAATACTCCGTTTACTGAGGATTGGTTACCTGTTAAACAAATAATGAATGGTATGATTCAGTTAGATGATGGATATTTTGTTACTGGGGTTAAAATTTTACCTAAAAATATCTTTATAATGGACCAAGGTACTCAACAAAATACTATATTTCAACTTAGAAATTTGTATAATAGTATAGATTATGAATTTTGGCTTATTATCGCAGATAGACCTGTAGATATAGATGTATATCTATCTCAATTGCAACTTATGTATAATAATGCTCAAGATAATGTAACTAGAAAACTAATTATGCAAGATATAAATAAAGCTAATTTATTTATGAGTAGTGAATACAATGTTGTTGATACTGAGTATTATATTCTATTTAAAGATAAAAGATTAGAACTTATACAAAAAAGATTACATAATTTAATAAGTGGTCTTGCTAATGCTGGGCTTCAGTCAGTTCAAACAAGTAATAATGACTTAAGAGTTGTTTTAGATAACTTCTTAAATGGTGGAGATACTTCAAATTTTGGGGCGGTGATGTAATATGAGTAAAATAAAAAGTGAAATAGCTCCGAAGGGAATGGATTTAAAACCTACGGAATTTGTTTTGGGAGGTAAATATTCTACAATATTTACTATCATTGGATTTCCTAGAAATATAGTACCAGGTTATTTATCTGATATTACAAATATTCAAGGTGTTAAGATAGCTATAAAGCATATACCTATTCAATTTAGTGTACTTCAAAAAATGCTTAATAAAGAAATTGCTGATTTAAAGGTTAGATATCAAAGTGAAAAAGATCAAACGATGCAAGAAAGAATAAGACAAGATTATGAATCTTTGGAACAATTTATTCAAATGCTTGCTGCTACTCAAGCAAGAATCTTTGATTTTCAAATGCATTTAATGATTACTGCGGATACTAAAGAAGAATTAGAACTTAGAAAGATTCAAGTAAGAAGTTATTTGGATGCTTTAGGGATGAGAGCTGTTGCTTTAATGTTTGAACAAGAAAAAGCGTTAAAGTCAATATTACCAATATTCCCACCTCAAGATATTGAAAATAGAATTGGAACACCTATTCCATCTGTTACTATTGCGGCAATGTATCCATTTGTCTTTGATAGTATTAAGGATCCTGGAAGTGCTACTTTACTTGGTGTAGACTTCTCTGGTGGGGTTATTTTGTTTAATCAATTCTTATATCAAATTAAGAAAGAAAATAATAGAAATAATGCGAATGTAATACTTCTTGGTATGAGTGGTAGTGGTAAATCTACCGCAGCAAAAGTGCTTCTTAGAACTCATATTAGAAATAGCTTTAAGATTGTTTGTGTTGACCCTGAAGGTGAACTTGGGGAAATGTGCATGAGTATGGGCGGTGATTTCCTAGACCTAGGTAAAGGTGGAGAGTTTGGGATGATTAATCCCCTTGAAATAGTTATTGATGCTGATGAAGAAGAAATAGAACAAGGTCTTGGTTATACAGTTCTTACTAGAACACTTCAACAAGTAAAAGCTTTCTTGAAATATTATTCACCTAGTATTGAAGATGATGTTTTAACAATGTTTAGTGATATACTTCAAGAAACTTATAAAAGATATAAAATAGATTATAATACTGATTTTACTAAGCTTAAGAGTGGAGATTTTCCTACATTTGATGATGTTTATGCAACAATAAAGGGACATTTAATAAGTATGACTGATGCGACTCATGAAAGGGATGTTTTAGAAAGACTTGAGCTTAAAATAAGACCTTTAGTTAAAGAGCTTAGATATTATTTTACAGGTAAAACAACCTTAAATATTGAAAGTGATTTTATTGTCTTTAATATAAAAGAACTTATGAATAGTGATGAAAATATTAAAAATGCATTGTTCTTTAATATTTTAAAATATGCATGGGGGCAATGCTTAGATAAAGATGTAAATACTGTTATGATGGTTGATGAAGCTCATGTACTTTTAGCTGGTCATAATGAACTTGGGGCTGAATTCCTTGCTCAAATTCAAAGAAGAAGTAGAAAGTATAATACGGGTACTATTATTATAACACAACAACCAACAGACTTTGCTGCACCAAATATTATTACTCATGGTAAAGCAATATTTGATAATGCATCATACTACATTGTTATGGGCTTAAGAAAGCAAGCTGTTGAAGATTTAGCAAAATTAATTGATTTAAATGAAAACGAAATGGATAGTATAAAATATTATAATCAAGGGGAAGCACTATTTATATGTGGTAACAAGAGAATGAAAATTCAAATTGTTGTTACTCAAGAAGAATTAGATTCATTTGGTTCAGGTGGAGGTTTTTAGATAGTGATTAATAGAAGAAGTAATAATAAAAATAGATTATTATATGATCCTAATCAAGCAAATATACGTAGATTAGGTGCTTTTTCTAATACTCAAAATTATGATGAACCAATTGAAGATGAGAACATAAATGAGGAAGAACCCTCTAAAGCTTCACAAGCGATGGATGCTGCGGAGGAACTTGGAAAAGAACAAGCTAAAGAACAAGTAAAAACTATGGCTAATCAAGCAGGAAAGCAAGTTGCAGCGAGTGGTAAAGCAGCAGTAAGTGCTTTGGGTAAAAAGCTAGTAGCTTTTATTGCAGCAAATCCTTGGGTTTTACTTGTTTTAGGTGGTGTTATTTTAATATTATTTATTATTCTTTCTGTAGCTAGTGCACCTGATGATGAATATTATCAAAAGATGTGTAACTTTTATTCGGCAAGTGTTGAACTAAAGTCTGGTATAACTGGAGAAAAGAAGCAACTATCTATGGAAGACTACATTATTGGTACTACTTATGCTTTAACTAGTGCTGGTAGTTATTCTGATGATGTAATCAAAGCTGTTATGATTGTACTTAAAACAAATGGATTAGCTTATGGAGATTACAATGATAACACAAGAGTTTTGACGGTAACAGATACTGTTTATATTTATGATGAGAATGTGCCTGATGATGTAAAGAGTAATTATTCTTCTTTATATTCATCTATAAGCAGTTATATTTATGTGCCTGCAGCTTATGAAGAAAATATATTTGGTATGACCGGAAGCAGTGCTTTAAAACTTAATGAATCTATTATAAAGGAGATGAGTGCTCTTTCAATGAGTTATTCTCAAACTCTTAAAGAAATATATGGAGGGGATGAAGAAGAAACTTCTTCAGATGTAGCAGGCACTTTATATGTTGGCGATTCTCGTTTACAAGGTATGGTTCTTGCTGGAGTAGTTAGTGAAAGTGATGCTGTTTATGGTGTTGGATATGGTTATAATTGGTTCGTTGGAAGGGGTTCATTCTCTAGCAAGTATACTAATTCAGTATATGGTGGTATAAGTGGTATAAATAGTAAAATTGCAGCTAGTAATAAATATAATATTGTTTCTTGGTTAGGTGTAAACGATCTTAAATCTGTTAGTGCTAATAAATATTATAGTAAATATTATGAACTTGCAACTGGGGATTGGAGTGACCATAACATTTATGTTGTAAATGTAGGGCCTGTGAGTGATAATGCTAGTTCAAGTGTAACAAACTCTGATATAGATAATTTTAATACATCACTTGGTGATTTAATTGCCTCAAGTGGTCTTAAGAACTTAAACTTTATTGAAGTTAGTTATGATATTTCTTCTTATGATTCTGCCGGACTTCATTATAGTTGGAAAGATTATCATAATATATTTGCTTCAATACAAAGTTATATTGATATAAGCGGTCAATACCTTTTAATGGATTTATCTGCCTTTTGTAAACAAGATGATATTACTAATAATGCTTTTTGGTGGCCTATTGGTAGTGCAGCACCAACTTCTGGTGATATTTATGGTGGTACACCAATATATAGTGTTATTACATCAACATTTGGACCACGTTCCATTAATGGTTCAAATAGCAATCATGGTGCCATAGATATTGGCGGTATAACATGTAATGAAGGCACTGTCATTGCTACAAAAAGCGGTACAGTTACTGCGGTTAGTAACACCTGTGATAACAATGGTTACTATAGAAATTCTTGTGGTGGTGGGTTAGGAAACTATGTTGTAATTGAACATAGCGACGGAATATTATCTAAATATGGTCATTTGTATCCAAATTCAATATCCGTATCGGTTGGGCAAACTGTTAAACAAGGTCAAAAAATTGGTATGGTTGGTAATAGTGGTAGTTCAACGGGTTGTCATTTGCATTTTGAAATTTGGGAAAATGGAGTAAAAGTAGACCCTTTAAATTATGTAGATATAGATAATCCACGGCCTGTTACTGAAGGTGGCATACAAAATGTATGTAATGCCCTTGTTGCTAGTGGTTACTCTAACAACGCTGTTGCAGCTATGATGGTTAACATTAATGCTGAAAGTGGATTTAGAACTACTGCTGTTGAATATGCAAGCGGCCACACTATCGATGACATTTTCGATGTTTCATCTTATGAAGCAGCTGGTTTTGGACTTGTTCAATGGAGCTTTGGCCGAAGAGTTAGTATGATAAGTTATGCTAGATATAAAGGTCTTTCTCCAGTATCTCTTCAAGCTCAGATTGAGTATTTGAATTTGGAAATACAAAATAATTATCCTACAACAAGGAATGCTTTATATGGTAGTGGTTCAGCTTATAGTATGGGTGTTACATTCTGTACTAATTTTGAAGTTCCTTATCAATATCAGACAACTTGTCCAAACCGTGTATCCGCGGGTATAAATACTTTTCTAAATTATGTTAACAATGGATGTAGTGATTAGGGAGGCTTTATGAGAAAAGAAAATAAATTTGTCTATGTACTTATCTTTATGTTTCTAATTGGTATTGTTATTTGTTTAGTTTTATTAAAAAAACAAAATAACAATACCAACACTGATAAAAATGTTGAAGATACTAAAGAAGAAGTTGTACTTTCTGGGGACAAGTTTAAACTTGTTGATGATCAAAATATGTATTTTTCATTGCAAAAAGCTATTAATCTTTATTATAGTAATTTAAGTAATGAGATGTATATAAATAAAATTATTATTGATGAACCTGAAGAATTTGATAATCTTGAAAATATATCTTACTCTATGACTAAAGCCTATTTTCAAAATATAGATGATACTACTTGTGCATATATAGTGTGTGGTTATAACCTAGAATATTCTTATATTGAAGATGGTGCTAAATATGTTGATAACGTTTGTTATTTTATATATAAAGCGAGTAACACAATAAGACTAAAAAGACTAGATATAGATAATATTGATACCTTTGTAAGTAATTTATATTATAAAGGCTATATTAACTTAGAAAGAGGCGCTAGTTTTTCTGAGAGTACTACTAGCAATGAAGCTAAATTATCTATATATTTGAGTAATTTTATTAATTTAATTATTAATAAGCCTGAGGTTGCTTATGAGTACTTAGATAGTGATATGCAAAGTAATTTAGGGTCTTATGATAATTTTCTTTTGAGAGTAGCTGATATATATGATAAAATAAGCCCTGTTATATTTAATTATATTGTTAACGAAGTAAATGGAGTTAAAGTTTATACTGTCGTAGATGATAATAGAAATGATATTACTATTAAAGAAAATAGTTTTATGGATTACAAATTATTTATAAATATTGATTAAAAATGATTTAAAGTGTATAATAAATTAAGCGAAAGGAATTATTTGTTATGAAATTTAAAGTAGAACCAAAAGATTTTTTGTTATTTGTATTATATTGTGTATTGCTTTTATATTTATGTGCAATCACTGTTTTGAACTTTTCTTCATTATCTACGGATGGAACGTTTTATGGCTTATTGCCTTTTAAAGCTTTTACACCTAAGTATTTTCCTATGACAATACTTCTGTTCTTTGCAGCTTTGATAGGAATATTCTTTAGTGTTTCTTCTTATATATTTAAGAAGGATAAAGGCGGAGGAATAGGCTTATCACTTAAGAAAAAGTCTAGTGATGGTTATTCAGATTGGGCTAAAGAGAAGGATATTAAAGGGCAAGCTAAGGTTGATTTAGTTCATCCTAAGGATGAAATAGTTAATAGTGCGGGGATTCCCCTTATTAATGATGGTAAGAACATTTGGGTTGATAATGGGGAATATCATAATTTGGTAATTGGTTCTACTGGTAGTGGTAAAACAGAAACTATTGTTAAACCAATGGTTAATTTGCTTGCTAAAAAAGGCGAATCAATGATTATAACTGACCCTAAAGGGGAAATTTATAAGTATAGTGCTTCTTACTTGAAAGAAAAAGGTTATAGAATTATTGTTTTAAACTTTAGAGAGCCTCAAAGAGGTAATTCTTGGAATCCTTTAACACTTCCTAATGATTATTATAGGTCTGGGAATAAAGATAAAGCAATTGAACTTTTAGACGATGTTGCTTTGAATATTTTATATGATGACTCTAATAAGAGTGAATCTGATTTCTGGGAAAAATCGGCGGCCGATTATTTTTCCGGCTTGGCTTTAGGTTTATTTCAAGATGCTAAGCTTGAAGAAGTTAATCTAAATAGTATTAATGTTATGAGTACCGTTGGTGAAGAAAGATATGCTATGGGCAGCAATTATATTAAAGAATATTTTGGTATGAAGGGTGAACAATCTGATGCTTATATTTTTGCATCTAGTACCATGAATGCTCCGAATGAAACAAAGGGCGGTTTGCTTTCTACGTTTAGACAAAAGATAAGAAGTTTCTCAACTGGTGAAGCTTTAAGTGAAATGCTTTCTTATAGTGATTTTAATATGCGGGATATTGGTAATGGTAAGACAGCAATTTTTATGATAATTCATGATGAAAAGAAAACATATCACTCATTAATGACTATATTTATTAAACAATGTTATGAAACATTAATTGATGCTGCACAAGAAAATGGTGGAAAACTTCCTGTTAGAACTAACTTTATTCTTGATGAGTTTGCAAACATGCCGCCGCTTAAAGATGTTGATGCGATGGTATCGGCTGCTAGAAGTAGAGATATTAGATTTACGTTTATTATTCAAAACTTTGCCCAACTTAATGATGTTTATGGAGATAATGTTGCAGAGATTATCAAGGGTAACTGTGGTAACTTAGTTTACTTAATAAGTACAGAAATGAAAGCTTTAGAAGAAATAAGCAAGATGTGTGGGGAAGTAAAGGTTACTGATGAAAAAGATAAAAATGCCACAAGACCTCTTGTTACGATAACAGATTTACAAAAGATGAAGTTATTTGAAGCTATTATTATAAGACTTAGAACAAGTCCTTTTAGAACGCAATTAGAACCTGATTTTAAAATGGATTGGGGTATTGAAAGAAAAGAAGAAGAATATCCGACAAGAATGAAACATGAAGTGGAAATTTTTGATTTAAAAAAGTTTGTAGCAGAAGAAAGAAGTAAGAAAATGGCTCAAAATAATGAAGCTTTTGGAGGTAATAATCCTTTTAAGCCAATGAATGATATGCCTTCGATGCCTTCGTTTAGTCCTTTTGGTCCTATGGGAGCACCTATGCCTCAAAGTAATCCAAATAACTTAGGTAGTATGGATATTGACAATTTAATTAAGGATCTAGATGAAAAGTTTAAAGAATTAGATCGAAAAGAAGCCGAAAATAATAAGGCTAAACAAAATGCTTTTGTGCCAGTTGATGATTTTGAACTTCCTAAGATGGAAGAAAAGAGTGAACCAATCATTGAAATACCTAAAGAAGAGCCTAAGAAGGAAATTGTGGATATACCTAAATTAAATGTTGATAAAGAAAGTAAAGTTATAACGGATAATGTTATATCAGATGATGAATTCTTTGATGACTTCTTCGATGAAGAATAGGGAAAATGCGAAAATATTGCTCATTATATTGTGTATTTGTATTGTTGATTGTTTATGAAAAGAGATTTTTATGACACATTGCTTAGATGGAAGAATGAAGATATTTTAACACCATTACTTGTTATTGGAGCAAGAATTGATAAGTTTTGCAAAGAACAATTCGATGATTATATTTACATTAGTCTGTTTGATAATCCTGAAGTTGTTAAAATTATTAAAAGGGATATTAATACTGGATATATTTCTGATATGCAAGATAGTGCTGCGAATGTAAATGAAGCGGTGAAGATAGAAAAATTATACAAAAACATACCTCCTCAACTTGCTAAAGAAAATAAAAAATACCAAATCAGTAAAGTTGCACCGAATGCTAGAAATAGGGACTATAGAGATTCAATGAATTGGTTACTCGCAAGTAAATTAATTGTGCCGACATACTTTGTTAATTATTTTGAAACACCATTAAAATCATATATGGATGAAGATATATTTAAAATATATTTAAGTGATACCGGTCATATATAGCCAAAAATAATCTTTGTTTTGAAAATAGTATAAAGTCTATACCTTTGTATGCAGTATTTTGTATAAAGATATAGGTAAAACATAATTGTTTTAAATATAGTATATTCATATAATATAGTGTGATTTTAGATGAAGAAAATTAAGTTAAGTGAATTTAATTCTAATATGGGGATATTAATTGATGTTCAACATCCTGAAGACTATATTAAAAATCCTACTTTAGGAAGTATAAATATATATGCTGATAAATTACTTATGAATAGTAAAGCATACCTTAGTTTTAATAATAAATATTATATTATATGTAATAAAGGTCATTTAAGTAGTAGAGTCGTAGCTTATTTAGAATATTTAGGTTATAATGTAACACAAGTATTACACTAGTATATTATTTTTAAGATTTGTGCTATAATAGTTAATGTGATATGTATGTTTGAATTATTTAATAGTTTTTATGAATTAGTTATGAGCACAATTGATAGTTTAGGAGTATATGGTCCTTTACTAGGATGTCTTTTTATAATAATCGAAAGTATAATACCACCGTTACCATTGTTTGTGTTTATAACTATAAATTTTGTGGCTTTTGGTAAAGTTTTAGGCTTTATTATATCTTGGATATGCACTTGTATTGGTTGTATGATATCTTATTACTTAGTTAAAAGATTTTTTAGAAATTGGATTGTAGATAAGATAAAAGATGTAAATTTATTAGCTAAATGTATGAATTATATAGAAAATTTATCTTTAAGTCAAATAACTGTTATACTTGCAATTCCATTTACACCAGCTTTTATGATTAATATAGCTGCAGGCTTATGTAATATGGATGCTAAAAAGTATTTTATAGCTATATTAATTAGTAAGATATTTTTAGTCTATTTCTGGGGAGTTGTAGGGACAGGACTTTTAGAAAGTTTGCATAATCCTCGAAGTATTATTACAGTAATTATTATGGTTTTAGTAGCCTATTTGTTTAGTATTATAATAAAAAAAGTGTTTAAAATTGATTAAACACTTTTCTTATTAATAACATTTCTTTCTTATGTATATTGTGTTTTTTTAATAATTCATCTATGGCGTTTTGATAGATGTCTTCTATTGCTTTTGTATTTTCAGGATTTATATTATTTTGTCTAATATATTCTTTGATAGATTCTATTAAATATTCTATTTCTGGTGTAGATGAATCTATTTTATGTAGTTTATTATCTATTTCTATTTGATATTCTGCTTGATGAAAACCACCTTTTAAAGAAGCATCTCTTAGGTCAATATAAGCCTCTTGATAATGTTTAATACAGTTTATGTTAAATAGAATTAAAGTACTAACACAAAATTCTTCTATTAAAGAGGTTATTTCTTTATCTTGGTAGTTAGATAACTTTTTTATATTTACATAAATTCCGTCATAATCATTTGCTAGTTTTTCATAATCTAGTGAATAGTTTGTTTTTAAGAAAGATAATTTTTCTGTAGAATCTAAGCTAAATATATTACTTTCTTCTTTTAAAGTGATGTACATTGCAGGTAAGTTATAGGGGTTACTAAAGCCATGATAATAAAGTATATGGGGATGATTACATAAATAATCTATCCATTCATTATAACTTTTATATAAAGGATTGTGTTTGGTAGCCCAAATTCCACCGGAAGGTTTTGAGCCA
Source organism: Agathobacter sp. (assembly GCA_963628465.1). Lineage (GTDB taxonomy): Bacteria > Bacillota_I > Bacilli_A > RF39 > UBA660 > Onthocola_B. Next base: position 10,365 of record CAVGEW010000059.1, read on the forward strand.
TCGGTGTTTTTAACATTTAAGAATAATTCTGGTGAAATATGACTACTTCCCACGGATAGATATCCCATATAAATCTTCCTTTCGTTTAAGTGTTTTTTATTATAACAGGTTTTGTTTGCAATTGCAAATTATTTTGTTTTGTGTTACCATTAAAGTGGTGATAAGATGAAAGATTTTGTTGATAATTATTTAGATTTATTTATTTCAATAGTGTTATTAGTAGTGGTAACATTTGTTATTAATAAAGTGATAGATAATATTATTGATAGAACTATTAAAAGAAAGAGAAAGAAAAATGTTACAACACTTTTAATATTTATAAAGAGGATTAAAAAGTTGGTGTTGTATGTTTTGATGGTACTTTTAGTGTTAGGTCAATTTGAAGTTTTTCATAAGTTTTCCGTTACATTACTATCTGGATTAGGAATTGGTTCAGTTGTTTTAGGTTTAGCAGCGCAGGAGAGTTTGAAAGACTTTTTTGGAAGTTTTGCTTTAGTAATTGGAGATGCTTTTGAAGTTGGGGACTTTATTGAGTGTTCTAATCAAGGAGTAAGTGGCACTATTGAAGATATTACAATGAGACATACGATAATAAGAACAATAAATAATCGCAGAATAATTATTCCTAATAGTCAAATGAATTCTTATATAATAGAGAATTTTAATTATTCTGATAATGAAAATATGAAACTTGTAGACTTTAGTGTTTCTTATGAATCTGATGTTGATAAAGCAATGGACATTATTAAAGATGAAATGAGTAAGTTGTATCATCCCAATCCGAGTGGTAAGAATAAAGATGCTGAATTTCCAAAGGTGAGATTGGCTAGTTGGAATGATTCGTCAATATCTATAAGAGCTTGGGTGTGGGGCAAAGACAATGGTGATACTTTTGAAAATATGTATAAACTTAATTATATTGTTAAAAAGAGATTTGAGAAGGAAGGAATTGAAATACCTTATCCTCATGTAGTTACTTTGAAAAAGTAAATTATTGTAAAATACATTATAAAGACTTTTTTTAGATAAATAAATATAGTATAATTAATTAAAGTAAGGAGAATTGATATGAAAGCATGTGCAATAAAAGATGTAAAACGATTTGAGATTAAAGAAATTGATGAGCCTAAAGCTGATGGCACGAAGGTTATTATTGATGTATTAAAAAGTGGAATATGTGGTTCTGACATTCATTATTGGGTTAGTGGTGAGCCTAAGGGTTTAGTTATGGGGCATGAATTCTGTGGTAGAGTTGTGGATCCGGGCGATAGACTAGATTTGGAAGTTGGTGATAGAGTTACGGCTCTTCCAATTTCTCCATGTGGTAAATGTGAAGCTTGTCGAAAAGGCGAGGTGCAATATTGTAAGGATACTTGGAGTGAGGCTGTTGGTCTTTCGTTAAATAACCCTGGTGGTTTAACTAGTCGTATTGCGGTTCGAAGTGATATGGTTATTAAAGTGCCTGATGATATGCGTGATGAAGAAGTAGCTATGGTTGAGCCTACGGCTGTTGGTCTTCATGCTGCTCATTTGGGAAGAATTGCTGTTGGTGATGATGTTTTAGTAATCGGCGGAGGTATTATTGGTTTGGTTACAGCTATGTTTGCTAAACTTGAAGGAGCAAGAAGGGTTGTTATTACCGAAACAAATGAAGAAAGAGGTAAAAAGGCTGTGAAGCTTGGTGTTGCTGATGCTTGGAAAAATGCTTTAGATGAAAATTTAGTTGCGGATATGATGGAAATGACAGAAGGTGGCTTTGATGAAGTTATTGAATGTTGTGGTAATAGTAACGCAGTTAATAGTGCTATTTCAATGGTAAAACCTGGTGGTACGGTTGTTTTGGTAGGTGTTTCACTTGAAGCAATTCCAACTTATACAGTAATGGCTGTTATGAAAGAATTAGTTGTTCAAGGCGCTATTGCTTATACTTACGATGAATTTAAAGCTTGCATTGATTTAATTGCTAGTAAAAAGCTAAATGTTATGAAGTTTGTTGATGATATTGTGCCTTTAGAAGGTGTTCAAAAAGCTTATGAAAGACTAACGAGTGGAAATGATGCGGCGGTTAAAATAATCGTTGACCCTAGTAAATAATCAAAACCTAACTATCAGAGTTAGGTTTTTAGACATATAATAAATTATGAAAGATTTAAGTATAGATATATTAGTAAATAAAGAACATCCTTTGGATATGGATTATGAGCCAAAAGATATGTATGTGGTAGATGAAAACGAAAATAATTTTCATCAATATGTAGACCATTCGGTTAAGCCAATGCTTAGAAAAGAAGTAAAGCCTTACATTGAAGCTTTGATTCGGGCTGCTTTAGATGATGGTTTATACCTTTTGGTTGATAGTGGCTATCGTAGTAGTGCTTATCAAGCTAAAGTTCTTGATAAATTAATCAAAGAAAAGGGTGAAGAAGCTCTTTTGTATGTAGCATTACCTGGGTCTAGTGAACACCAAACAGGTCTTGCCATAGATTTTGCTTATTTTAAAAATGGTGAGTATGTAGATGATTTAAAGGAAGAAGATAAAGAAGCTATTTGGCTTAAAAATAAAGCTTGGAAGTATGGTTTTATACTTAGGTATCCAAAGAATAAGGAACATATTACAGGTTTTAACTTTGAGCCTTGGCATTATAGGTTCGTTGGCCTTTCGCTTGCTAAAAAATTATATGAAGAAGGTCTAACTTTAGAAGAATATAAAAATAACATTTCATATTGAAATGTTATTTTTTTGTCAAGTCATCAAGTGAAGTTTCTAATATTATAGATAGTAGAACTAATTTATTCAAAGGAATTTTCTTTGTTGAATCATTTTCACTTTCAAATCTCTTATAGTGGGTATGATTATAATTTAACAAAGCAGCAATATTTTCTGTAGTATAAGGATTTATTGCGCTGTTAGCACTAACTTTTTTAAATTCTCTGTACTTTTCCTTTCTTGTTCTTTTAATATTTCTACATATTCTATTATATAGATCTCCATTATTGCTTTTAGCAATTTTTGCTTGTAATTCTTGAAAACTATAAACAGCCATACTTTACACCTCGGATATATTATCCCATACTTTTTTGTAAATTACAAGTTTTTATGTGCAAATTTAGTCGAAAAGTGACGATTTTTGGTCACTTTTTGACTAAAAAAAGACTTTTTTTGGCTTAATTTGCTAAATTGAAGCTTAAATTGTAGCAACAAGTACATTGTTAAATTAAGTTCCAAGTAGGGCAACATTTTGTAGTTTAAATTGATTAAAAAGACTATGAATATATTTAAATTAAGTTTATAATATTTGTGGAGGGATATATGAAGAAGAATAAAAATATAATGATGTTTGTTTTAAGTATAGCACTTGTTTTAGGTTCCTATTTTTATAGTAATTATGAAGATGATATAGTTTCTTATGGATACAGCGATAGTATAGATAAATATGATTTAACGGATGTAGATAAGTTTTCGGGGATAAATTATATTGAGTTAAATGGTAATGTTCCATTGTTTGATGATGTTGATACGTCAAAATCTTTTGAGATCTATAGTGACTTAGATGATTTAGGTAGAGCTGGAGTTGCTTTTGCTAATATTGGCAAAGATTTAATGCCTACGGAAAAGAGAGGGTCTATTGGTATGATTAAGCCATCTGGTTGGCATACGATTAAATATGATATTGTTGATGGAAAGTACCTCTATAATAGATGTCATTTGATTGGGTATCAATTAACTGGAGAAAATGCAAATACTAAGAATTTAATTACTTGTACAAGACAGATGAATACTGAAGGAATGCTACCGTTTGAAAATAAAGTTGCAGAATATATAAAGAGTACTAATAATCATGTTTTATATAGAGTAACTCCGGTATATGATGAGGATAACTTGTTAGCAACAGGTGTTATTATGGAAGCAAAGTCTGTGGAGGATGAAGAAATAGCATTTAATGTCTTTGTTTATAATATTCAGACGGGTATTAAGATAGATTATAAAACTGGGGATAGTGTATTGGAGGAGATAAGTTAAGATGAATCAAGAAAAGATTGGTAAGTTTATTAAAGATTTAAGAAAGAAAAATAGTTTAACTCAAAAAGATTTAGCGGATAAGTATAATGTTACATATCAAGCAGTTAGTAAATGGGAAAACGGAAAAAATATGCCCGATATTGGGTTACTTAAACAAATGAGTAAGGACTTTGGCGTAAGCCTTGAGGAACTTTTTGATGGGGAAAGAAAGAGTAAAAAAAATAGAAAATATATGTTTATTATCTTGTTTGGTTTAACTCTTTTGATAGGTATAATATTGTTGATTATTTATTTAAATAATGATGATTTTAAGTTTAAAACTTTATCTACTTCATGTGAAAATTTCAATATTTCGGGAAGTATCTCTTATAATGATAAGAAGAGTGCAATATATATTACGAACATTAAGTATTGCGGAGGTGATGATACTAATCTTTATAAATATATAGATTGTACTTTGTATGAGTCACATAGTGATGTTGAGAAAAAGATAAGTTCATATGAATATAATGAAGATGAGTTAATTAAACTCGAAGATTTTTTAGAAACTGTAACCTTTTCAGTTGGAGATTATAAGAAGAATTGTAAAGTACATGAAGGAAATAAGCTATACTTACTTATAAATGCTACTTTAGATAATGGTAGTATTACTACTTATAAAATACCTTTAGATGAAGAAAATGTGTGTGAAAAATAGAACTCAACTTATGCTTGAGTTTTTTTCAACCCCTTCGTTATAGGTTAATTTGATTGTTTATGTTATATTGTTAGTGGAGGAAAAAGTTATGAAAAAATATTTTGTTATAGCACTTATGTTAATGCTATTCTTAGGGGGATGTGGTAAAGAAGTTGAGGATGATACGCTATCTAAGCCTCAGGTTTCGGATGGTATAAGAGGTGAACAATTTGGAGTTGATAAAAATATTAATGAAGCTACAATTGATGAATACTTAAATCGAAGTGATAGTGTGTATCGTGATATGAGAATGCTTAAAGATCCAGGCAATTATGAAGCTATCGGGGGAGATTCTTATTTATCTGGTTTTGTTAAAGGATTTGAAGTTGTACCGCTTCCATATTTAGTTAATGTTAAGGGTCTTCCCGAAGAAGTTGGAAATACCTACACAGGTAAAACATTATTTACCATGAATGAAGATGGCACTTACACAGCAAATTATGAAGAATCAATGGAAATTCTTGAGTATTTCTTTCCAAAAGATAAGTACATTTTCTTAATGTGTGGGGGAGCAGGTTATGCTGGTATGACTAAAACAATGCTCATAGAACTTGGCTGGGATGCAGATAAAATCTATAACGTTGGCGGTTTTTGGTACTATGAAGGAGATAATAAAGTTGATGTAAAAACTAAAAGAAATGGCAAAATGGTTTATGACTTTTGGAAAGTAACGTATCACGATATTGATTTTAAGAGTTTAACTGAGGTTTCAAAGTGAAAAAATACATAGTAATAGTTCTTTTACTTGTAATTTTTGTTACTGGATGTAAAAATGATAACTTTTCTTTGGAAGAAAAGTATTATGATACTGCTAGTTTAATTGAAATAGATGACTCTAAGTTTAATGAACTTGTTGATAATAAAGAGTCATTTGCGATACTTATATATGAATCATCATGTACAACATCAAGTGAATTTAGTAAGGTAGTTGAGGATTTTTCTGAAAAATATAAATTGTACTTATATTCTATAAGTTTTAAAAATATGAAAGAAACTTCTTTAAGTGATAAAGTTAAGTTTTGTCCTTCTTTTGCTATATATAAGAAAGGCAAACTTATAGATTTTCTAGATGCATCCAGTGATGAAGATACAGAAGTTTATAAAGATGTAGATAACTTTAGTAACTGGTTTTTTAGTTATGTAAATAAGCAATTTTAAAAATGTTTTAAAATTGCTTCAGACTGTTGACATTGTGTAGATGATTTTATAGGATATATCTTTATTTATAAGTGTATGTGGGCAACACCATCTTCAGTTAGGGGAACTGCAGCAAGTATTAAGAAGTTTTATAAATGTATGGCAAGTCATGGTTTTGTAACTGAAAAAAATTATAACTATTTATGTTCTGAGTTAAAGTCTAATATGATGGATATTTAGAAGAACTATATGAATTTGATAATCTTGATGAATATGATGATTTAATTTGGTAGAGTATTTGCTAGAGATTTTATAATTTTCTAGCTTTTTTAGTTGTAATATAGTATAATTATTTTACAAGGAAGTGGTAAAATGAAGGATTTAGAAGAAAAAATTGTTAAATTCGCAGAGGAAAGAGATTGGCTACAATTTAATACTCCAGAGAATCTCGCAAAGTCTATTTCCATTGAAGCTGGAGAATTATTAGAATGCTTTCAATGGAATAACGATTATGATGTAAATGAACTTAAATATGAAATAGCTGATGTTATGAATTATTGTATTATGTTAAGTCATCAGATAGGAGTTGATCCCAAAGAAATAATTTTAGAGAAAATGAAGATAACAGAAAAGAAGTATCCCATAGAAAAAGCCAAAGGAAAAAGTACAAAATATAATAAATTATAAAATATAATAATGTGAGGTTGTATAATGTTAGTATATGAAGGAATTAAATCTAATTTTATAAACGATGTAGATTTAAATTTAATAACGGAAAAAATATTAAACAGATTTCAAGAAGTTTTTCACAGAAGTACTCGTGAATCCGAGGTGAATTCTTGGCGTGAATCAATGCTTAGGATGAGAGGTGTACTAGCGGATAAAGATATACCAGACAATGCTGGTGTTGCAATTGAATTTAACATTCCCCATACATCAAATAGAATTGATTTTTTATTATCTGGTTATGATAAAAACAGAAAGAATTCAATTATAATTATTGAATTAAAACAATGGACTCATGTAGATGCTGTGCCTGAAAAGGATGGCGTTGTACTTACGTTTACGGGAAGAGCTTTAAGAGAAGTTACACATCCATCTTATCAAGCTTGGAGTTATGCAAGTTTAATTGATAATTATAATCAAGAAGTGTATGATAGAAACGTTGGACTTTATCCTTGTGCTTTTTTACATAATTATGAAATAACAGATGAAGACCCAATTAATAGTGAGCAATATAAAAATTATATTGACGCAGCGCCAATGTTTGGTGCTAAAGATTTTGAAAAGTTGAGAAATTTTATCAAAAAATATATCACTGAAGGTGATAACAAAGAAGGTTTATATATTATTGAAAATGGAAGAATTAAACCTTCAAAAATGCTTCAAGATTCATTTTCCTCAGTACTTAAAGGAAATAAAGAATTTGTTTTAATAGATGATCAAAAAGTTATTTATGAAGAAGCAATACGTATTGGAGTTAATGCACATTTACATAATGAAAAATGTGTACTTATTGTGGAAGGTGGACCTGGAACAGGAAAATCAGTATTAGCAATCAATTTACTAAAACAATTTTTAAATAGAAGTTTTAATTGTTTTTATATATCTAAAAATAGTGCCCCAAGAGATGTATTTAAGGCAAAGTTGAAAATTGATAAATTAAGTGGATTAAACAATTTATTTAAAGGATCTGGTAGTTTTTGTGATTGTGAAGAAAATTCTTTTGATATTTTGATTGTTGATGAAGCACATAGATTAAATGAAAAATCCGGAATGTTTTCTAATAAAGGGGAAAATCAAATTAAAGAAATAATTAATTCAAGCATGTTTTCAATATTTTTTATAGATGAAAATCAAAAAGTAACATTAAAAGATATTGGTTCAGTAGATGAAATAGAAAAATATGCTAGATACTATGATGCTGGTATATACAACATGGAATTAAAAAGCCAATTCAGATGTGATGGCTCAGATGGATATCTAGCATGGCTAGATAATATTTTGGAAATTAGGGATACAGCCAATTTTAATGTTGATAACAAATATGATTTTAAAGTATTTGATAATCCAAATGAGTTAAGAAAAGTTATAACTGAAAAAAACAAAATTAATAATAAATCAAGAATGGTTGCTGGTTATTGTTGGAATTGGATAAGCGATAGTAAAAATAAGTCTGATGTTTATGATGTAACAATACCAGAGTATAATTTTGGAATGAGTTGGAATCTTGGTAATTCAAATACTTGGGCTATTGATAAGGAATCAGTAAATGAAATTGGCTGCATTCATACATGTCAAGGTTTAGAATTTGATTATATAGGTGTTATAATTGGTGATGACTTGAGATACGAAAACGGGCATATTGTTACAGATTATAAGAAAAGAGCAAAAACAGACCAATCATTAAAAGGTATTGGTAAAATTGCTAAAGAACAAGGAATAGATGCAGCTAATAAGATAGCGGATAAAATAATAAAAAATACTTATAGAACATTAATGACACGAGGAATGAAAGGTTGTTATGTTTATTGTACAGATAAAGGATTACGAGAATATTTAAAAGAAAAATTAAAATAAAAACATCCCTAGTCGAAAAACTCGACTAGGGATGTTCCTTATCTAAAATACACAAATATAAACAAAGCAAGCGCTAAACAATATATTGAAAACTTCCAAAGCTTTCCTTCTTTAACCCAGTTACTAAGCCATCTATAAGAAACGTATGTTACTATACCCGCAGCTACCATACCAACTAAGTAAGGAACTAGTAAAGTATTAAGCTCACTAGTATTTGCTAAATCACTAATACCAAGTATCATTGTGGCAACACTTACGGGAAAATAGAGAATAAATGTATACTTTAATGCAGTATCTCTTTTTAAGTGGCAAAGAAGGCATGCCACTAGAACGGTGCCACTTCTACTTATACCTGGTACTATTGTAATCATTTGAAATAAACCAATTATAATTGCATCCTTAAGTGTTATATCTTTATCATCTTTTTCACCTTTTATATTTCTTACTATAAATAAAGCTAAGGCTGTTATTAAAAAGGCAAAAGCTAAACCTTTTAAAGAATACATATCTTCTAGTTTATCTTTAAGTAAGAAACCTACGATACCAACGGGTATTGTACTTATAATAACGTATAAACAGTAGTTAAATTTACTTTTAGTAATACTTCTTTTTTCTTTGTTAAATATATATGTAAAGAATGCTGTTACTAAGTCTTTTATATCCTTCCAAAATATAATAAATATTGCTATAAATGAACCAAAATTAGATATTATTTCAAAGTTTAAACTGTTGAACATTTCTGTATTAAATAAGTTTTTAAATAAGTATATATGTCCTGAACTTGAAATAGGTAATGGTTCTGTTAAACCTTGTATTATTCCTAGTATTAAGTATATAATTATATTATTCATAGATTCTCCTTATTATATAGTATTTATATTTATATAACTTTATGCTTTTTTAACAGTATATTCTTTACCAAAGGTATTTACTGTAGCGCTTTCGATAGTTATATTAGTTTTTAATTTACCTGTTTGACTATCTTCTATTTCTTCGTTTTCTTCAATTTCTTTTATTATGTCCATACCTTCGATTAATTTGCCAAATGCAGCATATTTGTTATCTAAAGAATAAGTTATGGATTCTGATGTTGCTAAGACAATAAAGAATTGTGAACCAGCACTATCTGGGTCTGTACTTCTAGCCATTGATACTATTCCTTCGGTGTGTTTCAAAGTATTTTTAGTATAACCATTTTCTTTGAATTCACCTTTTATAGAATATCCTGGACCTCCAGTCCCATTGCCATCTGGGTCTCCTCCTTGAAGTACAAAGCCAGGTACTAATCTATGAAATGAATTTCCATTATAAAATCCATCTTCAACTAAATTAACAAAATTTGCTACTGTATTTGGGGCATATTTCGGATATAATTCTATTTTAATTGTGCCATAATCTTTGATATTCATTGTAACTATAGGGTTTTTGTATTCTTCTTTTTGGCATCCTGTTAAACAAAGTATTCCTAGTATAATCATAATTATTTTTTTCAATTTTATCACCATAATTATTTTATCATTATCTAATTAAATTAACAAGGTCATTTCTTTACTTTTTAATCATATACTATTGTGTATGAATATATTTAAAATATTATGGGGAAGTATTTTTGTTAGTATAGGTTTATTTTTGGTTATAATTTACCTTAATTTGTTTTATATTGGGTATACTTTTTTTGATTTTGTATATTTTATTATTAGAAGTGGTATTATATTGTTTTTTATAGGTGGTATTTTTTTAATATATAAAGGAATGAGGGAAAAGATATGAATTATTATTATGATGTATTACTTAATTTTTTTGATACAAATCTAGCATTTTATGAATGGAATGAAGAAGATTCTATTGAGTATTATAAAAGAATTCCATTGTTTGCTGTAAGTAATAAAGTATTAAAAGATTTTATAAATAACGATATAAAAGTATCTCAAGAATTTCTAACACTTATTGATAGTAAAGCTAAGAAAAAGGGGGAATGTTCTAAATATATAGCTATTTTTGCTGATAGAAATGGCTCTATTGCTTTAGAATTTGATAAAGATGGTTCTTCTATATCTAGAAGCTTTCTAGAAGTTCATGATGATTTAAATATATCTGAATTATTATATTCGTTAGATGTAATGAATATTAAGTATAAAATAGTTAAAAAACTAGAATATGATTTTAATTTAAGAGAAGAACTAAATATGAAAAAAATAATAAAGACTGAGTTAATTAATTTAGAAAAGAATAAGAAGTATTCTAAACTTAAATATTTATATATGGAACTTTTTAATAAAGAACCTATAGATAGTGATAAAATAGTTGCTAATATGGTGGATAAAATAAATGAAGGAATGGGGCCTGATGAGAAAAGAATATATGATTTAATTAAACTTAGTTATAATAAAGTATAAAATAAAAAGTATTGGTAATAATAATTGTAGAAGGAGGATATTCATGAAAAGAGCTTGTAAGGTGTTTATAACTTTAAGTGTTTGTTTAATTTTAGTAGGCTGTGGGTGTATGAAGAAAACAGCGAAGGGAGCTGTTGAAGATTATCTAAATCAATATAGGAATCTAAGTAGCAATGTTTTAGCCGATATGGATAGTGTTCTTGATGATGAAAATTTGCTTGATGATCAAAAAGAATTATATAGAGATGCTTTAAAAAGACAATATCAAGATTTAAAGTATGAAATTGTATCTGAAAGTTATGATGGGGATAACGCTACAGTTGAAGCTAAAATAACAGTTTATGATTTATACAAAGTTCAAAAAGAAACTAGTGAGTATTTGAATGCTAATCCAGATGAATTCAAAGAAAACGGTGTTTATAGTAGTGATTTATTTATGAATTATAAATTAGATAAAATGAAAAAAGCAAGTGATACCGTGGATTATAATATTACTTTTAATGTTACAAAAGATGAAGATGGCAATTATAAAGTCGTGGATTTAAGTAATAGTGATTTAGAAAAAATACATGGTATATATAATTATGATGCTGACTAGGAACCTGTGGTTCCTTTTTTTGTTAATATAATTTTTAAATAAACATATTCTTTAAAGAGGGATAGTTATGAAGAAACTGTTATTACTTATTTTGTTTTTATTACCATTTAAAGTACTAGCTATGAGTGCTTCTAGTATGATTGCCATGGACTTAGATAATGATTATATTTATTATGAGTATAATGTAGATGAAAAAAGATTAATTGCTAGTATTACTAAGATAATGACAGCAATAGTTACGATTGAAAATACTGATATAGATAAGGAAGTAACCGTAGGCGAGGAAGTTTTAAAAGCTTATGGGAGTGCGATATATATTAATGTTGGGGAAAAGATTACTATCAAGGATTTGCTTTATGGACTAATGCTTAGAAGTGGAAATGACGCCGCGACTGTGCTTGCTTTTAACTGTGCAGGGTCGATGGAGGGTTTTGCTAATCTTATGAATGAATTAGCTAGTAACATAGGAATGAAAAATAGTAATTTTGTAAATAGTCATGGGCTGGAAGAAAATGATGGAAAGGCTAATGTATCTACGGCAAGAGATATGGCAATATTAACTAAGTTTGCGATGAATAATAAAACATTCAGAGAAATATTTGCTACTAAAAAATATACTGCTGAAACAAGTGAAAAAACTTATAATTGGACTAATAAAAATAAGCTTTTGCATAGTGAAGATTATATAACAGGTGGTAAAACTGGATTTACAGAGAAGGCCAGAAGAACTTTAGTTACTACTGCATCAAGAAATAACATGAATGTTGTGGTAGTTACTTTAAATGATGGAAATGATTTTAATGATCATAAAAACATGTATGAAGAAATATTTAGAACATATAAGGCTCTTAAATTGCTTGATAAGAATAAGATAGTTATAAAAGAAGAAAATGTTTATAAAGATAATATCCTTTATTTAGATGAAGATATATATGTAAGTGTTAAAAATAAAAAAGATAAAATAGATATAGAATATAATCTTTATAAAGATATTAAATATTCATCTGGTGATATTGTAGGTTATGTTTTAATTAAATTAAATAATAAAAGTATTAGAAAAGAAAATATTTATATAAGAGTATTTGATAAGAAAGAAAATTTAAGTTTTTGGGATAAACTAAAGAGGTGGTTAGGTTGGTAAGTTATATTTGGTTTTTTTTAATTATCACTGGTATTCTTTATTCTTTTTTTACAGGGAACATTTCGGTTATTAATCAGAGTATTTTAACTAATGGTGAGGATGCTTTAGAGCTAATGCTTTCCATTTTTCCAATCATTGTTTTGTGGAGTGGCATTATGAAAATAGCTGAAGATGCAGGAATACTGAGAGGTTTTGCTCATCTTTTAGAACCAATATTATCTAAGCTTTTTCCAAGTGTTCCAAAGGACAATCCAGCGCTTGGTTATATTGCCTCAAATATAGCTGCTAACATGATGGGACTTGGTAGTGCGGCTACTCCCTTTGGTTTAAAAGCAATGACCGAACTTCAAAAAATAAATAATGAAAAAGATACCGCCAGTACACCAATGATTACCTTTTTGGTTTTGAATACTGCGGGGGTAACAATTGTTCCCACTACTGTGCTAGCACTTAGAATTGCTCATGGCTCTTTAAATCCATCAGAGATAATCATGCCTGGGGTTATAGCAACGTTTTCTTCGTGCGTAGGGGCTGTTTTAATAGATTATTTTATTAGAAAGAGAGGTAAAAATTGAATATATTATCTAAAGTAGTTATACCTCTTTTTGTCTTTTTAGTTATTTTTTATGGTTTTGTTAAAAAGGTAAATATTTATGATTCTTTTTTAGAGGGCGCAAAAGAAGGATTACAAATATCATTTAATATATTCCCAAATATTATTGCCATGGTTTTTGCTATCAATATATTTTTAGATAGTAATTTTGTGTATGAAATATTAAGTGTTTTTGAAGGCTTTTTACAAAATATTGGCATTCCTTTAGATATACTTCCTATGGCAATACTTAGACCTATATCGGGGACTGCAACTCTCGCTATAATGAATGATATATTTATAAATTATGGCCCAGATTCTTATGCAGGTAGACTGGCTAGTGTTCTTCAAGGATGTACTGATACCACCATATATGTTTTAGCTTTATATTTTGGTTCCGTTGGTGTTAAAAAAATTAGATATTCACTTGTTGTAGGGGTAATAGCAGACGCAATTGGTATTACCATCGCTTTTATTTTAACTGCCATGTTTTTTTAGAATTCATTTATAAATTTTATTAAATGTTTTTATATTATTTTTATCTATTAGAGACAATGCTATCTATGCAATTATCATAAACTGCTCTTTTAAATATTGTATATTTTCATTGTAAAATAAAATATCCCAGCTTCTCAGCTGGGATTCAGGGGGCATTAAGAATATCTTACTTAATACCACTATTAATGTATTATTTGCTTATTTTTCAATACTTTTTAATAATAATACTTAATAAAATTTAAAGTATAAAATTAAAAATTGAAAATTTTGCTACCTAAATGCTACCTAA
>CAVGEW010000060.1:0-2204 GCA_963628465.1 Agathobacter sp.
TAAAATAAACTTTATAAATACATTTGCATTTCCATTATTATGACATTCTGCTATTGATGAATAGTATTTTTCTTGATTCAAGTATATTTCCTCTTCTAATGGTATAAATTCAAAATTTTTATCGTAATTTATTAACATTAATGTTACCCAAAATCTTGCACACCTACCATTTCCATCTGAAAAAGGATGAATAGCAACAAAGTAATAATGAAAAATTGCGGATAAAATAATAATATTTAAATCACTGTTATTTATATATTCAAATAAGCTTTTCATTAATGATGGAACTAAAATAGATTCAGGTGCCATATATATTACCTCATCTTTTCTTTTAACTCCTTCTCCATGATTTCTATAATTACCATTATCCTCATCAAAGTATTTCATCATTAACCCGTGTAATTTTAATAAATCATTTTCACTTTCATAATTATATTCATTTATATGATTATATGCTTCAATTGCATTTTTAACTTCTTGTACTTCATCTTTTTTGCCAAGTATTTGTTTATTTTCTGATATGTTTTCTACATCAAATAAAGATAATGAATTAGCTTCAATTGCAAGTGAAGAATGAATTGACCTTATTTTAGATTTTGAGATCATATATTTTCTTTTTTGTTTATCATTGACATTTATATTTTTAAGTTTAACATTTATATCATTTAATATATTATTCATTTTATTGTCAATAAAAAACACTGGTTTTATTTCATCAAATAATTTCACCTATATCACTCCTCATACTAATATAAGTATACCACAAATGTCACTGTAAATGTCACTGTATTTATATTTTTTTTACTATTTTAATATTTTTATGGTATACCTCATTGACGAATCTGTTCGAACTGTTTAGTTTTAACTTGATATATAGAATCAATCGAAAGATTGATTTGTTTTATTGTTTTGTATAAGAAGACCTACTAAATGTTAAATATTGACCATCTCTAACATTTACTGATGTTCTTCCATTGAAGTTATCATTATCAACTATATCACTTGATCCTACTGGTCCAGTCATTACAGCCCAATAACCACTACCATAACTTTCTAGAACATATTGACCTGCTGGAATATCAACACCAACTTTATAATAACCTCCATCGTGATAATCGGTTTGATTATTTAAGATTTCATATATTTGTTTAGCACCAGAAACTCCAAGTTTTTCAAAAGCATTAATACTTATAAGAACTCCACGAGTTGTCAAATTTCCCGCGGCATGAACTTTAACATATCCAAAACTATCAAAATTTTCATTATCAATTATATTTCCTGCACTATCTTCCTCTGAATAATATGCTCCACTTCCTGAAAATTTAACAAAAGCATATTCTCCAGCGGGTATGTCTCCTTTAATATAATTACCTGTATCAAAGGCTAATTTTTCATCCATTAAAGCTGAAATTTTTAAAATCATTTTTTCTGATTCAGTTAATTCCTTTTTTTCATCTTTTTTTGTTGTTTGTGATGAACCATTATTAGATGGTGTATAATTATTATTTACATTATTATTAGTAGGTATAACTGCAAAAAATACTATAAATAAAATAATTGGTAATACTATTTGAGTTGTCCTAATTGCTTTATTGCTCTGTATAAACTTAGATATAAATTTTCTATATACAAATGGCATTAATGATACAGCAAATAATAGCTCAATAATTCCATACCAATTACCATTAACCAAATTAGATAAACTACCTAAAATAAATATTGCTCCAACAATATATCTAACAATATCTAAAAATCGTCCTTTGTTTTTTTGTTTATGTTTTATCTCATTCACAACTTTGCCTTCATCAACACTTTCACCACAACTTGGACAAAAACTTTTTCCACTTTCAAGTTTTTCTCCACATTTACTACAAAACTTCTTTTCCATACTCTCACTCCTTCTTAATTTTCAATCGATAGATACCACTTGTAATATCCCTATACAATAAAATTATATCAAAGTATTAGAGAATTGTATATAATTTTAGGACAAAAAGTTTACTTATTTATTTTTAGGTTTGTGGCACAATATTATTAGGGTTGTGCAAGCGATTGAAAAGTACGATAACTTTAATCCTGAATTTAATGTAAATGTCAACGACCATGTACTAAAGTACATGGCTTTTTTAAGTACTGGAAGTACGTGATGGAAGAATAAATTCTTCATTAATTAACAATTTTGAAATTTTCTTCATATTCATCAG
>CAVGEW010000061.1:0-10297 GCA_963628465.1 Agathobacter sp.
TATATGTCATGTCTAAAATAATATCACTTTTTATTAAATTTTTAAATAGAATTAACAAAATTAATTGGAAAATTATCGTTTTTTTAATAAAATTTATCAAAATTGACGAAATTAAACATTTGGATGATAAACCGCAAGATGTTAAATATCGTTTATTCAATGTTGATGAACCCGCTATTATAGAGCCTTTTGTTAAACTTGAACATAAGGATTATAAAGAGCTTATTAAAGATAATAATATTAAACCAGTTAAACGTCGTAATGATAAAGACATAAATATTAATGTTAAATGTTGTCCTCATTGTGGGTATCAGCTTAATTTAATCCATCATAGAGAAGACTTTGATGTTTACAGGTGTCCAAATAATAAGTGCCCTTTTTATCTTAAAAATAAGTCTACTATGAATGCTCACGACAGAAATTTTTACAAGGAACATTCTGAAAAAATCAAGCTTCATTATATATATCGTAAGTTTAACATTGATTTTCCAACTTTAAAATTGACATTTTTGCCCAAAAAAATATTGACATTTACAAAAATATTATTTAGTTTCAATATTATTTGTAAAAATATGCATAATACCAGTATTGTCACTATATGGTTTAGATGTTTTCAATTTTTCGTACAACGTTAATTTTATTATCTTATCTTAATCACTAAAAAAGTGAATAAGTTTCCCATTCACCTTTTATTAATTAACATCTTACTTTATATTTTTTGTGAATTCATATGCATCCCTACACATATCTTCCAAGTTTAGTTCCGCTTTCCAGCGTAGTTCTTTTTCGGCTTTAGATGAATCTGCATAACACACAGCAATATCTCCAGGTCTTCTGCCCACTATTTTACAATTAACCTTTATATTATTAACTCTTTCAAAGGTATTTATCATTTCTAACACACTATAACCCTTTCCTGTTCCTAGATTATAAATATGCATCCCTTTTCTATCTTTATCTAATCTTTCTAGTCCTTTAATATGAGCTTTAGCTAAATCAACTATATGAATATAATCTCTCACACCAGTTCCATCTGGTGTATTATAGTCATTTCCAAACACATTTAAACATTCTAATTCTCTAGTTGCAACTTTAGAAATAAATGGCATTAAATTTGCTGGAATTCCACTAGGTTCTTCACCTATTAAATGGGTTTTATGAGCTCCTACAGGATTAAAATATCTAAATATACAAATATTCCAATCATTATCTGACTTATATAAATCTTGTAAGATTCCTTCACAATATAGCTTACTTGTTCCATATGGATTAGTAGTCCCACCAATTGGAAATTCTTCTGTTATTGGCATAACTTTAGCATCACCATAAACAGTTGCACTACTTGAAAATATAAATGTTTTTACATTTACTTCTTTCATAACGCTAAGAAGAGTAAGGACACTACTTACATTGTTAATATAATATTCAACTGGAATATTAACACTATCACCAACAGATTTATATGCGGCAAAGTCTATAACAGCATCAATGTTATTTTCATCAAAAATTTTATTAAGTAAAGATTCATCAAGCATATTACCTTCATAAAATTTAATTTCTTTACCAGTAATTGTTTTTATTTTTCCTAGTACATCAGGCTTACTATTACTAAAGTTATCTAGTCCAATTACTTCATAGCCATTATCTAATAATTCTACGCAAGTATGACTACCTATATAACCTGTGCATCCTGTTACAAATATTTTCTTCATCTTATTTCTTCCTTTCAATTAAAATCTAAAATATATAAATGGATTATAGGTATTTTTAATTAAAAACAAAATAGATAATACAAAAACACCCAAAATAAATAAATTATTTATTATATGTAATATACCTGTTTGCTCATCAGCCTTTTTAATAAAATTATCTGCCCATGGAAACATAAATATTATTCCTAAAATTATATATATTGAATAAGAAACTAAATGATAGTTTAATCTAATAAATTCTAGCCAATTAGTTTTTTCAAAAATAATCATTTTATTTAAAACTTCTTGTAATACATTTATATCTTCTATTCTAAATATTGTCCATCCTATAACTATTAAAATCATAGAATATATCCATTTTATAAAATTAGGGCTTTTATCTAATATCTTTTTTAAAAATAATTTTTCTATTACTAAAATTATTCCGTAGTATATTCCCCAGAACATAAAGTTCCAACTAGCCCCATGCCAAAGTCCAGTTAAAGTCCAAACAACAAATATATTAAATATCCATCTAGCTTTTTTTACTTTATTTCCACCCAGTGGAATATATACATAATCTCTAAACCATGAAGAAAGCGACATATGCCATCTTCTCCAAAAGTCAGTAATTGATTTTGAAATATATGGATAATTGAAGTTTTCTAAAAAGGTGAAGCCAAATATTTTTCCTAAACCTATTGCCATATCACTATAACCACTAAAATCAAAATATATTTGAAGAGTATAAGCAAACATGGCAAGCCATATAACACCAGTTCCATAAGAACTAAAGTTAGAACTATCAATAATTTGATCTGCTATAAATGCAACATTATTAGCTATAATAACTTTCTTACCTAAGCCAATAATAAATCTTTTAAAACCGGATACAAATTTATCAAAAGAATGAGTTCTAGATTTTAATTCTTTTTCTATAGTTTCATACCTAACAATTGGTCCCGCAATTAATTGAGGGAAAAAGGCTACATAAGTACCTAATGAAAAAATATTTCTTTGAACCTTTACATCATTTCTATAAACATCAATAATATAAGAAATTAATTGAAAAGTATAAAAACTTATACCAATAGGCAATGTAAGTTTTAATATATCTGTATTAAATACCATTACACTACTTATATTAATATTTAAAATATCATTAATAGAATTAATTATTAAATTTGTATACTTAAATATTATTAATAAAAATAAATTTATTGATATATCTAATACTAAGAAAAATCTTGATTTTCTTTTATTGCTTCTATATCTATCAATTAATAAAGCCATAAAATAATTAACTATTATAGAAAAGAGCATTAATAGTATGTATTTAGGTTCACCATATGCATAAAACACTAAAGAAAATACTAATAATATCATATTTTTATATTTATCTTTGGAAATAAAATAGATAATTAATATTAACGGTAAAAATATAAATAAAAATGTTAAACTACTAAAAAGCATTAACTACACCCCCAGCTCAAATGAACTATCTATTATAAAAGTTAGATCCATAATAAATAGTACTTTATTTATATTATTTTTCTTTATGTAATCATAAATATCAAAATCTTTAAAATCACGCATATCTACAGCATATGTTTTATTAAAATGACTTGCAATTAAAGGCTTAATGGGATTAGCAAAAGATGATGACAAAATCAATATATTATCCTTATTATTGTCATAATCAAATATGACTTCTCCATTGTCATAACCATAAAAGTCGCCATAATAAGGATTAAGAGATGATGTTGAATAAATACCCTTAAAATATTTATCATAATTACCATAATGAATAATATTTCCATTAATATATTCTGTATGATTTTCAAATTCAAATTCATAAGCACTAAATTGTTCTTTTATATCGTAAAAAGATAAATCTCTAGCACTAGAGCCGTAAAATATTGCATTTTCAAAATTTACATATCTTAGAGGTTCTATAGGAACAAATCCAAACATATTTGCTATATCCTTATATCCTTGATAAGAACCAACTGAATTCCAATGATGGTCAGTTTTATAAAAATATTTTTTATAAGTATCATAAGAATCAATTTTCAACTCACTCAAAGCCTTATAGTTTGTTAAATTTTTTTTCAAATAACCTGTTAAATCACTAGTTATTGTATTACTTCCAAAATCAAAATTAAAACTTCGGTTAATTACATAATAATATGTATCAATGTTTTGATTTAGCTTATTAAATTCTTCCACTCTTTCATTTATATACCGAGTATTAGCAAAATCAATTTTGGATGGCATATTGACAATATAATCACCACAATCATATGTATAAAAACCATGCCCAAGTGAAACATATTCATTATTGCAAAGAATATTTGGAGTGTTAATTGCATTAATAGAATTTTGTGCTTTCAACATTACTTTCTTAATTGTTTCACCCCCAATAAACTGATCAGATAAGGTATCTTCTAAATTATCTTGAAAAACGCCAGAAATAAAATTACTTAACGTAAATGTTTGTAATTTTGTTAAAGTTCTATTTTCAACCATAGTCAAATCTTTAGGAGTTCTAATAAGGGTTATACCTCCTAAAGATAATAACAACAAGATAACTATAAAAAATAAAATATCTTTCTTTGGCTTTTTTTCATCTATTTCAGTTTTTAATTTTTTTAAAAATTCTTCATTATTACTAACATACTTTTTAGGTTTGAAATCATTCAATTTTTTAATTAAATCGTCTAATTTATTTTTTTCATCTAATTCTAAAATATACCCAGCATCTTTTAACACTTCTGTTAATTGTTTTTGGTGGTCATCAACATGTTCTCCGTATTTCGATAGTCTTGAACATACAATAACTTTCTTTCCATATTTTAACGGTGTTAAAACTGACCCAGTTCCAGCATGGGTAATTATTAAATCGGCACTTTTAATATACTCTTCCATCTTCTCATAGGAAATAAAGTCAAAAATTTTCATTTTTTTACTTGAAAATTTAGTGTAACCTGCTTGCACAATAATTTCATCTTTTATATTGCTTTCTTCGATATATTTAAGTAATCTCGAAAAATCTTGTTTTTGAGTTCCTAGTGTAACTAAAATCATTAATAAATACCTCCCCAATAAACTGCCTTGGGATAAAATTTAAGCATTGTTTCCCATTGCACAACAAATACTGAATAAGCATGCAATTTATAAATCATTTTTCCTGTTACTGTTGGGGATGTTCTTTTGGCAAAACTTTCAATATATATTACTTTTTTTCCAAATATTTTTCCTAAACAGCACATAGCAGCTGCAGTATTTGCTCCGGTAGTTATTATTACATCAGGATTATATTTAAGAAGATAAAATAATGATTTAAAACAATTTATAAGAAGAATAAATGGATATAACCATTTTTGGTTTCTTGACCCATATGGCAAATATTCCATCTTATATTTATTTTTCATATCCTTCGTTACATCCGTTTTTTCTGTCACTATCACATAATCATAGTCGTTAAAAATCTTTTTCAATTCCAAAATTTGTGTTAAATGTCCCCCAACACTACTTATAAACATAACCTTTTTCATTTTACCACCAGTTTATTTTTCGCCTTTCTTTAATTTACTTTTTACAATATTATTAATATAATCAAATGCTTCTAATTTAAGTAATTTAGCGATTAAGAAGTAAACAATGACTCCAATTAATACTTGTAATAAAACTACCAAATAAATATTTAAATTAATTTGACCAACCAATAAAACTATTATAAACATTATTAGTGATATAATCAACGCTAGAAAAATATCTTTAATTTGATTAAGGCAACCGTAACCTAAAATTTTCTTATTGGGATAAGCATTAATTAATGCGCCCCCTAAAGTAGCAAATACTTGGCCGAGGACAATATAATACACTCCCCTCTTTACCGTCAAAAATAAAGCAATAATTCCAAGTGATTTTTTTGCAATTTCAACTTTTAAAAATGTATCACTTTTACCTACAGCCTTAATCGCTTGCGAATTAGCTGAATTAAGTGGATAAAACATATACACAAAGCACAGCAATTGCATATAAGATACACAACCAAGCCATTTTTCTGTTAATAAGATTATGACAATATTTTTTGCTATAGCTGAAAGCCCAAGCATCATCGGAAAAATTACAAAAGAACTTACAATGATAGTTTTTCTAAGCATCCTCTTAAGTTCATCTTGTGAATCCTGCTCTCTAGAAAATACAGGTAACATAACTGCTGACAAAGAATTTTCTACATTTACGGCAATTAGTTTAGGAAATTGCTCACCTTTATTATAGTTTCCTAAAGTTTTGCTATTATAAAATCTTCCAATAACCAAATTATATAAATTTAAATATAAAGCATCAATTAATGAAGACACAAGAACCTTCCAACCAAAAGAAAATAATATTTTAATAGACTTAATTGAAAATAAAAATTTGGGTCTCCAACCAGATGTAAACCATAAAATTACAGAGGTTGCAATAGCATTTGAAAGTTGTTGCCAGACAAGTGCCCATGCACCATATCCTAAATATGCTACAACAACTCCTGTAGTTCCAGAAATTACGATAGCGCCTAAACTACTAAAAAATAATTTTTTAAAACTCAAATCCCTTGAAATTTTAGCATTTTGCACTGAATTTAATGCCCCGAAAAACAGTACTATAGCCATAACTCTCAATAACGAAATCATTTTAGGCATCTTATAAAAATTTGCGATATATGGAGCAGTAAAATAAATTATAATATAACATACAGTTGCAATTAATAAACTCATGTAAAATACAGAAGAAAAATCTTCTTCATCAACATTTTTCTTTTGAACTAATGACACACTAAAGCCAGTTTGAACAAAAACATTAGCTATTGCTGTAAAAACAAGCAACATTGATACAACTCCATAATCATTAGGTAATAGTAATCTGGCAAGTATTATTGAAACAAAAAACTGAATACCTTGTGTACCTATTCGTTCAAACGTTTTCCAAAATAACGATGATATTACTTTAGACTTTAATTCTTTCTCTTTCATAGTTTTGCCTTTCCTTTTATTAATATTTTAACACATAATTTCCAAAATCAACAAATAATTTACATAAATATTCCTTTGATTAACCACTTTTTAAAATTTGAAAATGATGTATTGTTATTAATTCCTACTCTTGGAATCTTATATTTATAATCATTTCTGCTTGATACTCCAGATTTACCTAACATAAAAGCCATTCGATAATCTTTTTCTTCAAGTACCTCTAAAATATTGTTATTTAATGCACCATATGGATAGCAGTAGATATTTGTATCTAAAAATTTCATGTTATCAAAATCCTCAGATATTTCATTTTTACTCATACTATAAACTAATGGACCCTTATCATTGTTTCTATGCATACCATATGAATGGCTTTGTAATTCAATGTTTGGATATTCTTTTTTTGCTTTTTCAATCAAGTCAAGTCCCATAAATTGTTGTTTCTCAGGATGATATTTTTCACTTTTCATTTTAACTTTTTCGCCAATAATAAAATATGTTGCCTTAAAATTATATTTTTTTAAAATAGGCATTATTTCATAATATGTTTCAATGTCACCATCATCAATTGTAATCATAACAGTTTTTAAAGGAATCTTTTTATTACCATTTCTCCACTTTTCATACTCATTCATTGATAACGTTATATATTCTTGGTCAGACAAAAACTTCATTTGTTCTTCAAACCTTTCTGTAGTATCAATCCATTTATTATTTTTATAATACTTTTCTTTTATTTCCGTGGGGACAATTTTATGATATGCAAGAACTACGACCTTTCTTTCTTTAAAACATAAATAAAACATATTAAAAATTATCACTAATGCAAATACTAATATGATAACTAAGACATATTTTTTTTTATTTTTCATTATACACTTCAATAACCTCTTTCTCGATAGTTTCATTAAATTTTAAATAATCAAATTTATTTTTTATAGTAAATCCATTATCTAGGAATTCTTTCATTCCATAGTATATAGAATTGTCATCATTCGAAACCACAATTCCATATTTACCCTCTATATCTTTTTTAGCATCTGATACATTAGTGGTAATTATAGGAATGTTTAATACCATAGATTCAATAAAAACGACTGGGTATCCTTCTCTTACGGAAGATAAAACCAATGCAGAAGAATTAACTAAATATTTGTATGGATTACTCTTTTTACCTAACATATATATATTCCTAATATTTAATTCTTTGATTTTTTTTAAATATATGGTGTGATCCTCCCCATCTCCAATTAAAATAACCCTGAACTCGTATCCCTCTTTGTTCAAACTATTTGTTGCATGTATTATTCTAGATATTTTTTTGGGATTTTCTGATTGTCTACACACATTTATAAAATATATAGTGTTACTATCAAAAACAAAATCATTTATTTTTTCTTTTGACTTTTCAATAATGTTATCTCCGTCAATAACATTATTTATTGCATAAACTCTTTCATATCGATTAATTAATTTACACAACGTATCTCTTGCATTTTCAGAGACACATACTATTTTATTAAATTTTTCATATCTACATTTTTTTAATCTTTTTTTCAATTCTTTTTCAGTGGTACCCTGTGATATATTGCTGTGAATATAAACGATATTATTCTTACTCGCACATCTTGTTAAAGAACATAATATTGCATGCTGATATGAATATGATATAGCTATATCATATTTTTTAAATAAATGATATACATATCTAAAAAATAATTTAAAAACACATAAAACCTTTCCAAATAAGTTAAAATTATTGGGACATGCAATTATTAAATTAATATCAATAGGTAACAAATCAATATAATTCATTTCTCCCTTATATACTAAATATAAAGTAATATCATATTTGTCATTAAGATGTGCATAATTAATTAAATTAACTAAAGCTTTTTCCATACCACCAAATGATAGTTTAGGCATATAAATTATCATTTTTTCTTTACGTGTACATAATTTTTCAAAAGATTCAAAGAATACTTTTTTATTTCCATCAAATTTATTTATTTCAGTAGCATATTTTTTTTCTATATCTTTATTATTGATAACTTCAATCATGCCATCTATAAGCCCTTTAGTAGAATCTTCTACTAATAGACCCATTTTACCATCATGTAATGCCTCTTTTGTTCCAGTTACATTTGTACCAATACATAATTTACCTAATGCTAGTGCTTCATTTA
The DNA here is from genome assembly GCA_963628465.1 of Agathobacter sp. Taxonomy (GTDB): domain Bacteria; phylum Bacillota_I; class Bacilli_A; order RF39; family UBA660; genus Onthocola_B. The sequence continues at coordinate 8,902 of CAVGEW010000061.1, forward strand.
TAACTCTCGGATACCCTTCATAAAATGAAGATGAGATTAGGCAGTCACAATTTTTAATATAGGGATATGGATTTTGAACAACACCATGAAGTATTATTTGTTTATCTAATTTCTTATCTTTTATTAATTCAATTACTTTTTTCCCATATTCAGTTTCATACTTTCCTAGTATATGCAATTTTACATTTTTATTTTTTTTATATACTTCCTTAAAAGCTTCAACTAATCTAATATATCCTTTTTGTTCGTTAAAACGCCCAACAGCTAAAAAATTAGTATATTTAGAATCAAACTTAAAATTCATTTTTTCTTTAGCTTTTTCTTTCATATCTTCAATATTAAAATATGTATATATAGTTGATGTTTTAGATTTACATTTAGGAAATTTTTCAACAAACTCCTTAGTTGTTTCTGTTGATACCGTATATATTTTATCCATCTTATTATAAGCATTTTCTAAATGCTTCATTCCAAAAGGGATTTTTTCTGCTTCAAGTTTATGATTTTTTAATCCTACCCTAATAGATGCAATTTTTACTGATTTTTCATTTGTACTATTAGCAATGAAGACTGCTGGATAACCTTCAATATATGCAACCTCTACTTCATATTCACATTTAATGGTTTTTTTGTAAACATATCTAGTAAATATCCCGCCCATAAAATATAACACATGAAATAACTTTAATTTTAACTTATTATAATCTTTATTTAGTATTTCATATACATTTACGTTCTTATTTAATTTTTCTAAAAGAGGACCTCTTTTTCTTAATAAAACTAAATCAACAGTTTCTGTTTTAGACAATTCATTTATTACATCAACTAAACCTACTTCAGCGCCCCCAACAGACATATCATTAATTGCAAATAAATATTTTCTTTTTTCCTTTTCTTTATCATTTTCTTCTTTAAATATATAATCAGAAATTACTAATAGAGTTATAAAATAAAATACAGTTTGTGAAAAATGAAGAGTATATCCAACAAAAGTTATTAAACCAATTGATAAACACATTGAAAATCCAAATAACATTTTATTAAAGTTTAAAGTTTTATAATTAATTAATGCTTTTAATCCACTTATAACAAAATATAATAATGGAAATAAAATAATTAGTAAGAATCCAATTAATCCGAAACTAAAGAAAATAGCAAATGTATCAGTTTCAACCCATGTACAGTTAATCATAGTGTAATAACCATAGCCAAGTAATACATCTGATATCGGACTATTTTTTTGCAATTCCATATTTATTTTTAACTGTAATCCTCTATTATCAAAAGTTGAAAAATTTGGTGTTTGAAATTTTGCTAAAGCAATAGACAAGTTTTCATTAAATTCTTTCACATTTTTTTTCTTTGAATTATTATTCTCTAAATTTTCTTTTTTTTG
>CAVGEW010000061.1:10307-11338 GCA_963628465.1 Agathobacter sp.
TCTTCATTTATATATTTATCTAAATTAATTGTTTCTTCTTTAATTCCACCATTGTAAATCTCTGTTTGATTATAAAAATTTCTATATCCATATGTATTTTTAAATGTTAAGCAAACAAATAATGTCGCAATTATTATCAAAATGCTATTACAATTAATCTTACTTTTACGAAAAAGCATTTCAAATATAATAAGTAAAGAAGAAAAAATCAAAATTGATGCCATACCAAATAAAGGTGATTTAGTTCCAACCATGTATATTGAATAAATCATCATTGCTAGCAATAAAAATTTAATTATATTATTTTTAATTAGATTATTATAAATAGAATATATAACAACTGGAAACAACAATAAAACCACATGTCCAATATAATGAGAAGATATTGACCAGCCATTAAATCCATGCTTAACAGGATTGTTTCCATATGTTAATGGAGAAGAATTTGTAGCAATAGATATAACATGCATAGTGCATACTATTCCACATGCACAAACTAATGAAAGAACAATTTTTCTCTTCTCATCTTTATTTGAAATTTTAAATATTAAATATACATTTATTAATTGTAAAATATAATATCCATAATTTAACAATTGTCTTGCTTCACTCATAATATTTCCATAAGAAAGTTCAAAGAAATTATCTTTTACATTTATTAAATGTAATATAAAATATATTCCAACAACTAACAAATATAAAAAACTCCATAATTTAGATTTACTGTTTATTCTATTCGAAAAAATAAAATAAACATAAAAAGAAATGGCTATTAAAGGTCTAATTGTAGAAATAATAATAGAATTTATGCCATTAAGTTCGTTTAAACAATAAACAAAAACATCAAAAAATGGCTGAAAAATTATAAATATACAAAATATACTAATAATATTTAATTTTTTACTTCTCATATTTTCACTCCCTAAAATTTGCATATGTCATAAAAAAAATATATATAACATTTATTTAATTTTCATAATTTTACTCATATCAAAACATAATATTACAAATATTATACTAATTATTATCAA
>CAVGEW010000062.1:0-13741 GCA_963628465.1 Agathobacter sp.
CAAATAAAAAGAACTACTGATATAGTTTACGCTTAATTTTGTAAACTTTTTCAGCAGTCTCTTTCTTAAGTCTTTTTATTAGTTTATAACCTTTTAAAGCAAGTTTATATCCATAATAAACAACTGGGCTTATAACATAATCAAATTCTCCTATTAATTCGTTTTACTTAAATCATATTATCATTAATTAACGCGTTTTTTATCAAAATTATCTTTAATTAAAAATGTTGCATATAAAGGTATAGATTTAATTTTAGTTTTAGGATCATATCCAAAATCTTTTGTACTAATTCTGATAGCATATTTTGGATTGTATTTTTCCATATATACTTTTAAGCTCTTTGATTGTGTATTATCACTGGCTTTAACTTCAACTGGAATAATACCCTCTGCGGTATAAAGAAGAAAATCAACTTCTGCAGTAGCACTACTTTTCCAATAAAACAAATCAAAACAGTTACAAATCAATTGATTAGCAACAAAATTTTCGGCAATTATTCCTTTATATAAAGAAATGTTATCAGAAACAATGTCTTGTGTTTTTAGCTTTAAAAGATTACATAAAATACCAACATCACTTAGATAAAATTTAAAAACATTATTATTAACAAATCCTTTCAAAGGGATTTCAGGTAATGTAACAGATTCGCATTTTAAAATCATTTCACTTGCAAGAAGCCAATCAATTGCCGTTTCATATCTATCTAATTTGCCATTTACATCAACTGCAGAAATTTGGAATTTATTTGACGCATTCATTAATTGACAAGGCAATGAGTTGTAAACTCCTTCAATTTTTAATGTTTCTGCTTCACTTATAATATATTTTCTCATGTCCTTGTAGTATGAATTCAAGATTGAGTTTAATATAGAAATATCATAATTAAAATAATCAAATTTTACCTTAATCAAGTTATTAATCGCTTCAGGCATACCTCCAGTAAGCAAATATGCTCTATAATAACCAAGCAAATCTTGATGTAAAGGAGAACCTAAAGCTCTATTTTTTTCAAAATATTCTTTTAGTAACTTTACTATCGATTCTTTTCCACTAGCAATTAAAAATTCTTCAAAATCCATTGGGTACATATTAAGCATCCAAATTTTACCAACTGGAAATGATTTTTTAAATCTATTTAACTTAACCCCTAATAAAGAACCAGCGCAAATAATATTTACATTATTATGTTCTTCACAAAATGCTTTTAAATAAGAAATTAATTCTTCACTTTCCTGAATTTCATCTATAAATAATATTGTTTCTTTATCATCTATATCATATTCAAATTTAGTTTTAAAAATTTTATATATTTCTTCAAAATCAATTTTTCTACTAAATAATTCCACTATATCATTACGTTTTAAAAGGTTAACTTCACATACATTTTTAAACTCATTTTTACAAAATTCTCTGATAATGTAAGTTTTTCCACATTGTCTAACTCCCAAAAGCATCAATGGTTTTCTATTTTCATTTTTTTCCCATTTAATTAATTCATCATATATTTTTCTTTTCATAAATTTACCTCCGATAATAAAAATATAGCATAATTAAGCCAAAAAATCAAGCGCCACGCCGGAAAACCAAAGGACTTTTTTGTCAAAACTGCCGGAAAACAAAAGGACTTTTTTGCCAAAACTGCCGGAAAATCAAAGGACTTTTAATCATCCGACATCGTCCAGCAACGTCCAATATAGTCCAAAATTGCTTAAATTAAACTAAAAAAGAGCCACAGCTCTCTTATTTCTTAAATTTCTTAACTAATTTATAACCTTTTAAAGCTAATTTATATCCATAATAAACTAATGGATTAATAACATAATCAAATTCCCCTATTAATTCTATAATTTCAGGATTAAAACCTTTCTTTAATTCATATATCCCATAATAAGGACCATTCTTATCCATATTTAATGATATTCCATAGAAATTAACATATTTTAAATGTTTTTTTATAGAATCTTCAATATGTTCTCTATAAAAAGCATACTTAGGATTAAATACTTTATAACTAGAAGAAGTACCACTCATAAAAGTAATTCCTTCATCCCCCGTAAATACACTCATTAAAGCCCCAATATTTATCTCATCATTTCCCTTACGCAAACTAATTGCATCTTCTAATTGTTTATTTAATTTAACTATTTTACTTTCTAATTCTTCATGATGTCTTTTTATTTTATCCCCGATATTTATTTTTTTCATTTGTGACTCTAATGTTTCTAATTCTTTTTTAGTATTTTCTAAACTATTCCAAACATAATCATAATAAAGATTAGTATCTATATATGCAATATAAAGTGTTACATAATCACTCATTAAATCAACCATTTTCTTATAATATGATGCAGGTCTAATAATAAAATTCTTGTTTATTGCAGTATCTTCTAAAAGCTTAACAAACTCATCCATCTTACTTGTATCAACAGTTTTAACTCTAACACCCATATCATATGTTTTAGCAATATTCTTTTTAGTACTTTTACTAAATGTTTCTAATGTATCATTAAAGGTATCTTTAAGAGTTATTCTACATAACACTCTAGGTTGCAAATCCTCAAAATTTTGACTAAAACCTAAATGTTTAAAACCCAACTTTTTAAAATTAAAATAAGCTTTTTCACCACATTTTTCTTTTAAATTACCTTCACTATCTCTAGTTGCATAAATAACATTTGGGTCTATTTTAAGCATAAAACCATGATTATTTTTAACATACTTTATTACTTCATCATTAAAATTTTCTAATAATTTAAAGTCTGTTACATCTAAAAGATAACCTCTCGGAGAGTAATATAAACTTAAACCAAGTGGTAACCTCTTTTCCAAAAGCATTGTAACTCCTAAAAGTTTATTTTCCTCATAATAACCAAGCAAATGCCTATTCCAACCAGTATCACTTTTTAAAGTTCCCCACTCAGGCAATTGATATATTGATATATATGGACTTTTTAAAGCAAAACTTCTAAATTCATTTTCTTCAATAACTTTAAGCATTATTTCCTCCTGAGTTTTCTATAAACTTTTAACATCACTGGTAACATTTTATATAATAACTTATTATTAACTAAATCAAATTCTCCCATGAATTCAATATATTCATCTCCAAATTTTCTTTTAAAATCATGTAACTTAGCCAAATTCTTATACTTCGTGTTAGGATCACCAGGAGTACCAAACAAATCAAAGAATTCATAACCTTTATCATAAGCATCCTTAATAGCTTCATAATAACTTCGCGTTACAGCAAAAGTAAAATTAGCTAAATCATCACTACCAATATATAAACTCCATGCATGATTCTTAGTATATGTACAAATCAAAGAACATACACATACTTCATCTTTATCTATTTTACTAAATACATCTTTTTCTTTTTCAAGTCTTGCTATCTTATTTTTAATATCCGCAGTATTTTTCCTATTTCCAGATAGTTCTTTATTTAAAGAATCTATCTCTTTACCTATATTATCTAACAACTCTTTAGGTCTTATACTTACATTAAAATACTTCATATTACTATCTTTAGCCATCTCTTCACTAAAGTATTTATAATACTCTATACTCCGAGGATCAAAGTTATCTTTCTCACTATTACTTTGTAAAAGTCTATAAAAGTCTTCTACTCTTACATCATTATCTATTATAAGATTATATCCATAACTTCTTTTAACAGACTTCATAAAAGATTTATTAAATTTACTTCCTACTTCTTCCCATGGCTTTTTTAAATCAATTCTAAAAGTATACCTAGGTTGATTGCCTTCATATAATTTATAAAAACCTTTATGCTTATATCCTAAACTCAAAAGATAATTAAATAAATCATAATTATTCTTACCGCCCTCAAGCTTTAGACCACCATCATCTATTTCCTGATACATAATATCAGGATCAAACTTAATATATATAATCTTATTTTTCTTCATGTATTCTTTTAAATACATTGTAAACTCTTTGATAACGGACTTTTTATCATAATCAAGCACAAACCCCCTCGGAGCATAACCATAACTATATCCAAGTGGAGTCTTTTTTAAAAGTATCAAGCAAGTAGCCACCAACTTTTTATCATCTTCCATACCAACATAACAAGGTGCTTGACCCTTGGCTTTTTCACAAAACAATCCCCATTCATAGCTTTGTAAAAAATGTGACTTCTTATGCTTACTTTCAAATTCTCTATAGCTTTTTACATCTACATTCTCTATAAATTTCATGTAATAACCTCACTTTATATATTTAGTTTACCACATATCTAATTTTTTAACAAGAAATTGCATTATTTACAGAATGTAAATGTCAATACTTTTTTTGTACTTAGTACAATAGCCGTATTTATTATATTTATTTGTAAATTATAATTTTATATACCTAAAAAATTGCATTAAAAAAAGCTCTAAAAAAAACTTTACAATTGGATTTCAAGTCAAATTACATAAAGTTTTTTTGATGATTATTTACTAAACAATATCTTTTTAAGCATTAAATTAGCATTAGAAAATTCTATATTAGATGAATCTTTGTCCCCCATGATTAAAGCATTAACACTTAAAGTAGTATCCTTTTCAAGTCTTATCAAAGTTGTTTGATAAAATGATGAGAAAGTTCCATTATTTTGAGGATAAGTAAATGATAAAGCCTTAAATTCAGAACCGTTTTCATCTTGAAGATAAACCTGTGCGCCATGGGATGCATCTGCCCCAATCATTTGACAAGACAAGGATATTTCATAAATACCTTCTTTAACAAGCACTTCAGTATCACTTATAATTTCAAAATGTTCAGATGGGTTAGGTATAAGCCAAGGCATATTTATGATAAACATTCCTTCTTCTTTAGTATCATTAAAACTTGTATAAAATATACTTTCATAAGTCGCAGGTGATGTAGACCCAGGATCCCCTTTGTCACCCTTGTCACCTTTTTCCCCCTTAAGCCCCTGAGGGCCCTGTACCATACACACTAAACCTAAATCTAATAGTTCTTTTCTTAATTTTTGTTTTTCTAAAAGTTTTTGATATAAGTTATTCAAAAAAACCACCTCATATACTTTAGTATATGAATAAACACACATCATGTAACCGCAAAACTTTCGAACACAATCTTATTTACATCAAACAATGAATTTGATACAATATAAATGGTGATAGTAATGAATTTATTTGAAATAATATTAATTATAATTATAATCGTAGGTTTGCTAGCAATTGGCTATGCCACAATATACAATAATTTAGTTAGTTATAAAATAAAAATAGAAAAAGCCGAAGGTATGATAGATGAGGCTTTAAGACAAAAATATGATATTATATCAAAACTTAACATTGCAATTAAAAAGGTTGTAACCAAGAAAGACTATTTAAAAGAATACATAGATTTAAAAGACAAAAGAATAACTAACTATGAACTAGACCGTAAACTTACAGAGGCTTACAACATTATCTTAGACGTTAAAAATGACCATGAAGAGCTAAATACCAAGGAATTTAATAGCGAGCTAAAAAAAATTGATGAGATAAATGAAACATTAACTTCATGTAAAACTTATTATAATAATAATACAAGCCAACTAAATAAATTAATTAGAAAAGTACCTACGAACTTCGTAGCTAAAATTCACAAATATAAAATTAAACCTTTCTTTGATGGAAAGAATATGCAAGATGCTGTTATAGATGATTTTAAACTATAACAGTTTTCTTTTGGACAAGCGTCATATGCAAGTCCATATTTTTTTCATATGCTATAGTAGAAAGGAGTAAAAAAAATGAACAACAATATTAAAAGAGCACAAGCTCTAGTTGATTGCTTTAATAAAAACAATCCAAACATTACATATACCTGCTATGTGCCAAGCCCTACGAGCGTAGCTACTATAACCGTAGGTTCAACAACAACTACAGCACCAGGAACAAACGCAAGTGTAACAAACGTAGGAACAAATACCAATGCTATATTAAACTTTAGCATTCCTCGTGGTGACACTGGTGCATCGGGAACTTCTACACCTGCTTACGCAAACCTATACAGCACTTCCCAAGCAATTGTAAACCTAACAGCCGCAACGGCAACAGCTATTACCTTGGCAACAATCGGGGTTAATAACAATGTTGACACTGCAACAGCTAACAAACTAACAATTACAAATCCCGGCGATTATAAAATAGAATATTTCTTGTCAGGTTCACCAAGTGCAAACAGCACCTTAACTCTAGATGTAAGAAAAAATGGCACAGCAATAGATGGCTCAAGCATTTCAGCTTCTGCAACAGCAAACGAAGCTATACCTCTTCAAGGAACAATTTTAACAACACTAAACGCAAACGATATAATCGAACTAGATGTTGCATCTTCAGTAACAGCCAATTTCACACCAAGTGATAACACTAATGCATACCTAATCATAACTAAATTAAACTAAAATAAGGCTTGGATAACCCAAGCCCTTATTTAGACCAATCAATTGAACCAAGCCCATTTTTAGTTAAAAAACCATTCGTTTTAGAAAAAGGTTTACTACCAAAAAAGCCAGAATAAGCTGAAAATGGTGAGGGGTGAGGACTAGTAATAATAAGGTGGTGAGGGTTTGTTATAAATTTAATCTTTTCTTTAGCAAAATTTCCCCATAAAACAAACACAACTGGTTCTTCTTTTAAATTAAGAGTCTCAATTATATAGTCAGTCATAGGCTCCCAACCCAAATTTCTATGACTCGCAGCCTTATCTTTTTCAACAGTTAAAACGGCATTTAAAAGAAGTACTCCTTCTTTAGCCCAATTAGTTAAATCACCATTATCCTTTGGCATAATACCTAAATCATCATAAAGTTCCTTATAAATATTTTTAAGGGAAGGAGGAATCTTTACCCCCTTTTGAACCGAGAAAGATAATCCATGAGCTTCACCCGTTCCATGATATGGGTCTTGGCCTACGATAACAACTTTCGTATCTTCGTAGCTTGTTAATTTTAACGCATTAAAAATATAGTCTTTCGGAGGATATATTTCTTTTGTCTCATATTCATGCATAATCATTTGATAAAAGTTTTTAAAACCCTTGCCATTCCAAATAACTTGCAATTTTTCATCCCAGTCATTACCTATCATTTTAAGGCCTCCCTTACAGCTTTCATTATACCTTCATAGGTATCTGATGCAATCAAAAATCTACTTGTATGACAAAATCTTAAATATGAAGGTAAGTTATCAACCCACTTAGCAGAAAAAGGCTTTTTTAGTTTTATAGTATCTGGGCTTATTGTAACCCCTTGAGCTGCATAGCCGCCTCGACTTGAGGGATATACAACATAAATAGCCTCTGTCTGTGGCAAATAATCTTTATAATATAAAGATTCATCTAAAACAATTATTCTTTTATCCAAAGACTTTTCATAAAACCTTTTAACTTTCTCTAAATCTTTTTCATATCTTTGATACTTTTCAATCATTTTTTCCAAAATCTTTTTGGCAAATTTCATTGCCTCCATAAACTCTTTATCATTGTCCTTAACATCCCGAGAATTAAATACATCTATGGCCATGGCAAGAGCATTATAACTTCCTGTATTATCACAAAGGTCCAAATCCTCAATTAATCTTTTATCTATGCTTCCGTAAACATAATTTCCATAAAGTGAGGGCGCAAATTCCCTCCAAAGCTTACCAAAAGCCGCATAAGGTTTGCCGTTTTCTCTTGTTTCATTATCCTTCATATGGTGGTCAAACTTACCCATCCCTACATCAAAAACTAATCCATCAAAGTCATTTGGAACGCCATTACTTCTAATGATATTAAGACTTGGGTTAATAATCTTTAAAAAAGCTGCTCCAAAAACATCATCCGCATGAAACTTTCCCGCATGAGTTAAAACAGCCTTCATATTCATCAAACTTTCAATATCCATAACTAACCTCACTTATGATACATCTCATGATTATTAATCTTGCAAGCTCGATATATTTGTTCAAGTAATATGCCTCGGAAAAGGCCATGAGGAAAAGTCATCTTCGAAAAACAAACAAGCTCATCACAAAGACTTCTTACCTCATCATTTAATCCAAGCGAACCCCCAATTATAAAAGTTATATTGCTATTCTGAGGAAGTATTTCATCTATCCTTTCGGCAAAAGAAACACTATCATACATCTTTCCTTGTAAATCAAGACCTATATTATAATCACTTTTCTTTATAAACTTTATTAAATTACTTATTTCTTTATCATAATCAGAAAAATCTTTTAACTCAATTATATCTATTTTAATATACTTTCCAATTCTCTTTTTATAATCATCTATTAACTTTTCTAAATAATCTTCCTTTATTTTACCCACGCAAAGTATTTTAATCATACTTCAATCACTTCCGTTTTTTCATTTTGTCTAGCACACACTATATTACTAAATTCAATCCCATACTCTTTAAATGTATTATTTATCGTAGACATTGCTACATCTTCTGTATTATTTGTTTCACTTAAATGAATAAGAACTATTTTTTTAGTATTACTTCCAATTAACTTAGTTAAATAAAATGATGCTGCTTTATTAGAAAGATGTCCTTCATCAGAAAGGACTCTTTTTTGAAGCCATTCAGGATAAGGCCCATGAGTTAAAAGCTCAATATCATGATTACTTTCAAATAAGTAAACATCCAAATTTTTAAGATATTTAAAATTTCTAGTATTAACATACCCTGTATCAGTTACATAACAGATTTTCTTTCCATCTTCCTCAAAAACATAATTTCTTGAATCAGGTGCATCATGACTAGACTTAAACGAAGTAATATGAACCCCATCTAAGTCTATTTCATCTTCAAGCACTATAATATGTTTATAATCTTTAACATCTTCAATAGACAAAAACAATTTTTCACTAACTATCAAGGCCGCATTTGTTTTATTTAAAACAGTTTTAAGTCCCGCGATATGGTCAGAATGATTATGAGTTATAACAATATAATCTATTTGTTTTATATCAACACCTAAATCACTCAAGTTTTCATTTATATATTTAAAGTTTCTTCCAGCATCTAACAAAAACTTTTTATTTTTAGTTTCTAAATAAGTAACATTACCTTTAGAACCACTTGACAATACTACAACTTTCATCAGAATCTTATATACCTCGTTGGATTTTGGAAAGCATAAGAACCATGGAACGGCCAACCAATTGAAACACCAAAGTGAAGATGAGTACCTGCAGTTGGATTAGCACTACTTGGGTAAGGTACAACAAACCCTGTATTACCCATTTCCCCAATTTGGTCACCTTTCTTAACTGTTTGACCAACAGTAACTGTAGATTTATACATATGCGCATATTGAGTATATATGTTATTTTCATGTTCAATAATTACAAAATTACCATCAGTACTTCTGTAATCCACTTCCACAACCGTACCATCGGCAACAGCAAATATTCTTGACCTATAACCAGTACCAGATATATCAATTCCATCATGGTGTTTTCCCCATCGCCATTGGTAAGGACTTGTAATAACAAACGGATATTCAGTCGGATAACCCCAACCAGTAGTTTGATAATAATATCCCCCATAACTTTTACCAATAGTGTATTGTTCTTCAACCATTTCTCTAATTACTTTTCTTTCTTTGATTTCAACACCAGTAGATCTTTCCCCGTTAATAACTTGGTATGAACTATGAACCAAAGTAATACCATTAACACCAGCTCTTGTAAGTTCTTTATAACTTGATTCTTTCGTATTATCAACTAAAGGAGTTGCAGTTGTATAAGGGGTAATATTTTCACTTATTTCATATACGTCATAAGTCAAAGTTATAATAGGGTCAATAATAGTAATATTAACTGAACTACCTACCGCTAAAAGTGAATCTTCACTTTTATATTTAGGATTAGCAATCAAAAATTCTTGTGAGTTCATCTTATTATCTTCACTAATACTTTCAATTGTATCTCCAGCCTCAACAGTATAAGTATCCATCTGAACATCAGGCCCAAAAAGCAAATATTGACTTAAACTTTCAACGTCTGTATATATCTTTTCCTTAACACTAATATAACTTTCTTTAATAGTTATAGTTTCATCAAAAGCCATATTCTCAATAACAGACCCAATATCCGATATTGTCCTATTACCATTATTATAATTTTCTAATTCTTCTTCACTAACAAAAGACAAAACATATTTACTTATTGCTTCTTCAAAAATACTTTTATCTAAAACATTTATAACAATATTTTCTTCCTCTTTATCTTGAGGTTTTATAGTTATAACATATCCCTTAATAGTAAAGTCATCAGCATTTTCAATCTTCTTATAAATATCTAATACACTAATATAATCTTCATTAAATGTTTTTACCTTAACAATGTCTATTCCATCTGGAGGATATACATAATCAACATTATATTTATCTTTAATATTTTGTTGTTCTTCATTTATTAAACTATACAAATCATCTTCATCTTGAATTAAACCAATTTCCTTGCCATCAAGGTATATTTGATAACCATTCTTAGCTTCCCAAAAATCATAATCTTGACATTCACAAACAATATATATAGTCACAACTAAAATTGCTAAAATAACAGTTTTTATTTTACTTACACTATTCATTTTCATCACCAGCAGCCTTTAATTGACTCTTAAAACTACTCATATTAAGCTCAAATAATAGGTTAACTGTTCCAAGTCCTCCTTTTCTATGCTTTGCTATAATAAGCTCCGCCGGTACAATTTTTTGATTAAAATCCTTAGCTTTTTCGTAATAATCTTTTCTATTTATAAATAATACCATATCCGCATCTTGTTCCAAAGACCCAGATTCCCTTAAGTCTGCAAGCATTGGTTGATTACTTTCCCTTTTTTCAGCACTTCTTGATAATTGTGATAAAGCTATAACAGGAACGCCAAGTTCCAAAGCCATAGTTTTAAGAGAACGAGATATTTCCGATACTTCAACTTGCCGAGATTCAACTCTTCTTGAACCACTACTAACTAGTTGTAGGTAGTCGATTACTACAAGTCCTAAACCCTGTTCACTACTTGCAAGTCTCCGGCATTTAGCCCTAATTTCTTGGGCTGTAACCCCAGCATTATCTTCAATATAGATGTTTGTATCTGCAAGCTGTGACAAAGCTTCATTATATCTTTTCCAGTCCTTTTCTTGCATATTACCTGTTTGAAGTTTATAAGCATCAATTTGCCCAATTGAAGAAATCATCCGATTAATAAGCATTTCTGCCGACATTTCCAAGTTAAATATTGCAACGGCCTTTTTAGTATGAAGTGCTGCATAAGCTGCCATATTAAGGGCAAGCGCCGTTTTTCCCATCCCAGGTCTAGCAGCAAGGATAATCATTTCCCCGCCTTGGAAACCAGTTGTAATCTTATCAAAATCTGGAAAACCAGTTTCAATACCTGTAATGCTTTTTTTATTCTTAGCTAGCTCCTCTAGCTTAGCTTGGGCCCTACGAAGTATCTCACTAATAGGCACGAAATCCCCAACACTTCTTGCTCTAACAACATTCAAAATATTTTTTTCAGCTGTATCAAGCAATCTATTTACGTCTTCTTCATCATATGAGGTATTAATTATATTACCTGCAGTATCAATCAAATTTCTTCTTATGGCATAATCTTTAATAATCTTAATATAAAAATCTAAATTAGCACTTGATATGACACTATCAATAACCTCAGAGATATAATCATGACCAACAGCATTAAACTTCTTTTCTTTATCTAGTTCATTTCTAAGTGTCGTTACATCAATCGGAGTCTTATTTTCATATAAATTCTTAATTGCCTTAAAAATATATCTATTTCTTTCATCAAAAAACATATCCTCCGTTACTTCTTCAACAATCTTACTCACTTCACTATTGTTTAAAAAAGCAACCCCAAGAACACTCATCTCAGCTTCTGCATTAAAAGGCATACTTCTTGCCATAAGACCTCCTTATTTTACTAATTCAACATTTAAGTCAAATTTAACTTTTTTATGAAGTTCAATAACTACCTTAGTTACACCCAAACTACTGATAGCAATATCACTTTTTATACATTTCTTATCTATTTTATATCCCATTTCTTTTAACTTATCAGATATTTGCTTATTAGAAATAGTACCAAACACTTTATCATCTTTACCAGTTTTTACTTTAAAAGTGATATTTTTTCCCTCAAGTTTCTTTTTTATTTCATTTAAACTAGCTACGAGTGCATCTTCATTCTTTTGTCTCTCATCTAATTCTTCATTCAATATTTCCTTACTTCTTTTGGTATAAGGAACGGCTAAATTATTCTTAATTAAATAATTATTTGCATAACCATCACTTACATTAATTACACTATCTTTTTTACCTTGCCCCTTTACATCACATAATAAAATTACCTTCACTTCAAAGACCTCCCTTAGGTAAATCTATTATACCACAGATAATTTAAAATTCAAAATCAAAATCAACTGTTTATGTTAATATAAAAAAGAACAAAACTTTCTAGTTTTGTTCTTTATCTAAACCAAATTTTTTATTGAATTTTTCAATATTTCCAGTCTTTTTAGCTCTGCCTTGAGTACCTGTATAGAATGGATGACATTCACTACAAATTTCAACATCTATTTTTTCCTTAGTTGATTTTGTTTGAAATGTTGCTCCACATGCACAAGTAACAGTAGCATCTTTTACTTCTGGATGGATATTTGCTTTCATATATACTCTCCTTCCGCCATGCCATATTCATGACATAGTAATTCGTTTTTCTTACCTATTATACCATATTTTATGCTTTTGGCAAGCTGATTTGGTTAGTTTATGTTTTATTTGTGTAAAATATATAGTTATTTTCATATAATTCTTTTAAATAGTGGCACCAATTTCCGCAGGATAAAAACCAACATTTAGACTTACATCAATAAACTACTTGAATGCAACTATTATGTTGATAACTTTGGCGCCTACTGCCTCGTCAGCAGCTTTTTCGCGGCAGATTCCATAGTTCTACGCCCTCTCTCCCTCCGAACGTAGGTTTGTCGCGGGCTCGCCTAACTCCTTAGTCGGCGCTAGTCTCGCTCATTCCCTAACCTAATTTTATTGGATTGCTCGAGCTCCCTTCTCCGCTCGAATATGTGGCCGATGACTCCAGATAGAAGACCGGCCGAACCACAAAGTCATAGCTGAAGGTGATGAGGTCGACGTTGCTGTTGTTCACTCGCCCCGTGGAATCGATGCGGACCGCAATGTTCGAGCTGTCCGTGACGCGGGAAATTGTCCATTCATCAGAACCGAGATAAAGCCAATTTATGCTTGTGGCTGCTTTATAGTCTTTTGTTGAATCAGAATCCCTTCCCACTAATGTCCATGCACTTGGGCTTGCCGCAAATTCATAGTCACTAACATACATTAAGCCTATTTGGGCTGAAATCTCATAATTATTATCCGTTCCAACATTGGTGCTTGTCATTTCATTTGTATATGCAACAGCTGGAGTTACTTCTTCAATATTAGCCAATGTATTACCTCCAACTTTCCATGTTGCGGTTGCTATTTTACTTGAAAAACTACTTATACTTGTTAAGTATGTTCCTTGTAAGTATGCATATAAACTTGATGTTGACCAGGTATTTGAGCCACCTGTATCCCACTTCATACTTCCTATTGATGTTGCTTTTATTACTTTTACTTGATTATTGAATACCCCAATGATTCTATACAAGGTATCTTCTGTACAAGTCGTATCAAAACATA
>CAVGEW010000063.1:0-8865 GCA_963628465.1 Agathobacter sp.
TGTTTTCTTTCAAATGTTGATAACTTTTTTGTTCCGTTTTCATCATGTTCGTAACCAAAATGAGTATGGGGCAGTATTTTTTTGCCGTTTATTATATGCGGGCTTCCTAAAACATCAATTTGTTTCCTTCTTTTGCCCTTATTATCATAAAATGAAATATAATGCACTTTGTCATTACTGTCTATTGTTGCATATACTCTTCCTCTGGTCATGGTTTCCATTGGTGATTTAGCTGCAGAGCTATCAATGTATTTAACATATTTAACTTTTCTACTTTGTAATAACGTAGTATATTCAGTTCCATATTTTCTTCCTTTTTTGCTAATTCCACTGCTCGCTCCTCTACCACCAAATAATTGAATATCAATTTTCATATACATATATTTCATTTCTCCAATTTTTCTAATCTTTTTATTACTTCATTATCATAATATATGGCATCTATATTTCCATAGTCATACTCAATTTTACCACCATAGACTAATATCCTAGATGGCTCTATCTTTCTTATCATCTCATCTAACCCGTTTTTAAATATTTTATATGATTCTTTATTTTGTTTTACACCTATTGTAGAAATACTAACTATACTTCCCTTTTGTATTCCTTCAAAACAAAATTGATATGTATCTTTATCTCCCCAAGATATCGTGGGTATAACTTTAATACCATTCCTTTGGTAATATAACCCAATTAATCTACTTCTGTACACATTCCATATTTTTAACGGAAGAGGCATATCTAAATACAAACTAAAATCAGGACTTAATATACACTCATATTCTTTAAACAAATTAATATATCTTTCTGGATAATTCCATACTCTTTCAAACTGATAATCATCTAAATAGAAGTGTATTCCACACCTTTTATCTTTATTTGATATCGCATAATTAAAACCTACTAATCTATTTGGAATAATTTCATCTTTATTTATGGTTGGCATTTCCCATTTCTCTGATAACGTATCAAAGTCTAAAATATTTAATTTATAAGTATTAATTGTTCTAATTCGACTATTCATAAATCATTCACTTGTGTAGGTCTTCTCTTTAAACTCAACGCATTCCCACAATTCCTTTTTATGTTCAGCTAACACAGATGTAATAATTGCAAATAATAACATAACTACTACTAGAACTACTACTATTATATCTTTCATATTACATCCATCCTTTCTTAATTAAACAGAAAACGCCACTAGATTAAGGTTTCTAATGATGTTTCCAGAATCTCTTTTTACCATAGGTAAATGAGAAATAGATATGCTTATACATTTTCGGCTTGTACTTTGCCCCTGTCTATTTGTATAAGTAACCATTTTTACATATCTATATGCTTTTATAAGCACCATACTAGCAACATATGGATTTCGGGGAGGTGCTACCTCATACTCTATTTCAAGTCCTCGGAAACTTTCTAGAATAAAACCGTTCCTGCCAAGTTTTTTAATATTACTAGTATGCTACCTATAAAGATAGCATTTTATTAGGTGACATTTGTATGGGTATCTATGGAAACTATAATTATTCCATATTATACACTTTATCACATCGACCATGACATGAACATGACATCTTTCATTTTTTATATTTTTCCTTTAATAATTTCATCATATATTCTATGTGCTTGCCTATCAGAGTAATTAGTAAGCTCAGCTATTTCTAACCAAGTTCTTTTTCTGTTATGTTCCCTTATAAATTCTATATCTTCCCTTAATTCATATACTTTTAATTTATAAGGCTCTATATTAGATATCCTTTTCATTTCTTTTAAAATATACTCTTGATAACTAAGAATACTCTCTTGCAGAGAATATATCTTTGTATCTAATTCTTCATCTTTGATTACATAATGAGTAAACTTATCAAATATTGCATTAGTTCTACTCGTGACAACATCTTTGAATTTAGAAGATGCTGGTTGTGTTTTAACAAAGTTAATCTTCTTTTTGGTAAGATATAAATCCAATTCATTTTCTAGCTTTATTATCTCATTATGTGCTTCTTTAATAGTTAAATGTTTTTCTAGTATCATTTATTTCTCCTTTAAAAATATTTCTATCATGCCCATATCAATATTATGTCTTATATCATTTATTTCACTATTTAAAAGTTTTTTAGTTAGAACTTTCTTTATAATGTCCATCTTATTAAAATCGCCACACCAGTCATCTATTCCGAACTCAAACCATTGAGCTTCAGCAATGTAAACTCTTATAGTGTCACTGTTATTTCTATTGAACTCATATTTACAATCATCTCTATAAAATCTAAAATTATATTTTTCTAATAAATCAATTAATTTCATTTTTCCTCCAATCACCGCCAAATTGACGGATATCCTTTCAACTTAGACAGAATTATCATTTTTTGTCTGAATTATTTCTTTATATTTATTCAATATTTCTTCTATTAAATTCATAGAATAACCTTGTGTATTTATTTTATAGAAATTTATTTCATCTTCTAAATACTTTACAAATTCTTTTTGTTGAAGTTCTTGTTCATAGTTAATCTCGCTAAGTGTCTCTTTCGCATTCACATGGCTTAACTCAATAATTCTTTCTAGTTCAGCTATTTTTGCTTTCAATCTTTGATGTTCTTCTTCATCAAAGCAATGTGTAGTACCACTAAGTTGCGATTTTAATTCTTGATTTTCCTTTTTTAATTCTGCATTATCTAATTCTAATGTATTTATATGTTCTTCTCTAGTCATTTACTCATCACTCCTCTGGCATATTATACACATTACTTTTTGGCGAATTACTCATTAAATATGCTTGTATTTCATCTAATACTTCTAATGCTCTTTCTTTTGTTTTGTATGTTCCTAAGTTAATTTCTATACTACCATCAAACGTTTTTACTGTTTTGTCTTCTAATGTACTGATATATATATCGTCCGCTTTTTGCAATTCTCTTTTATCTTGAGAACGTATCCATAATTCCATTTTCATCACTCCTCTACTTTCTCTATTAAATCTGCTTTTATTAAGTCATATAGTTTGTCCATTATTTTAGAACTTAATTTATCATAATAAGTAGGAAATATTGTAATATTTCTATATTCATCAATAAACAAACAACTCCCACTATCAGGTTTATATTCATATCGTGTAAATAAATCATGGTGTATATTTTTAGTTAAACCATACTTTTCTAATTCTTTTAAATCTACATTATCTTTAATTTTCAACATCTTCTATCTCCTTTACAACATAACAACTATAACTATAAAACTAATTATTGTTACCAAAAGTGAAATCATTTTTATAATAAGCCACATTCGGTATGTTCCATTCAAAACATCTGTTAAATCACATTCCATCTTTTTAAAAGCTAAAAATGCACTTATTACAAATATAATTATTGCTAATTTCATTCTGACACCTCTCTTTCTTCATAAAATTTCCATTTCATTTTATTGCAAGTCTTTGTTATTCCTCTACAGCACATACTTGTATTTATAAAATTGATATTGTAATATTTGCTTGCTTCTGCTATTGAATTAAATATTTCTCCCGTATCAACACATAAAACTTTTTTATTTCTTTTTTTGCCCTTTGTATTTATTAGGATAAATTATTTTTGAATAATCTATATTTCTATTGTTATTTTGTTCCTTTCTGTCTGCCCACCTTAAATTAGACAAATCATTGTTTAATCTATTCTTATCAATATGGTCAACTGTTGGTTTATTATCTATATTAGGTATAGATGCTTCTGCTAATAATAGTGAAACATTAACATAACCGTGTTCACTTATATAAGTTTTTTTAAATCTAATTTTTCCCAGATTAGATATTTCATATATATTTTCAAAATCTTTCATAGGTTTCCATATCTCACTCATTCTGACACCTCTTCAAATAAATCACATATTTTTTCCGATACATCAAAAGCTAATTCATCTAAAACTTCATTTTCTATTAACTCTTTTTTAATTTTATCAATTACTTCTTTTTGCTTTAAACATAAATCCAATACTTTTTTTAAATCTTTTCTTAATATAATCATATTGGGATTATCTATTGCTGTTATATTAAATGTTGCTACTGCTAAACTTAATTTATCAATAAGTTCTTTTTCTTCTTTATCCATTTTCCTATTCCTCCTTTTTTATCAGGGGCTAACTTCTAGGCAAAATTTTGAAAGGAGTTATAACAGATAACATGTTTGCCTAGAAATTAGCCCCTGATACTAATTTTCTATTGTTTCTTATTATTTAATTTTCTTGTTCTAGTCTTATTCTCATTAAGACTGTTTAACTCTGATTTTAGATTTATCAGCATTTTCTTTTGTTCTAGCATTGCTCGCTTGATAAGATACATCTCATATTTGATTTCTTTTTCTCTATCTTTCATTTGAACATGCTCCCTTGTTTTTTAAGATACAACTGTTCTTCTAATTCCCTGATTCTTTTATCTTTTAAAGCATTTGTTTTACGATAGTTTTTCTCTCTTTCTTGAAGCATTACAACTACTTTATCGTATTCTGTTTTCCAGTAGTTGGCTTTTTCTACTTGTTTAGGATAATCAACCAACTTTTCAACATCTTTAATGGGCATTATTTCTACTTGCATTTCTTACACTCCTTTTCATATTCCCTCATCATTCTTTCAAATTCTAAATCATCTAAAGTAGGTATTCCTACATCTTTACATTCTCTTTCTAGTCCTCGTATTAGCTGTGTAAACTCTAGTGAACTTAGTTCATGCGTTTTTTTATAGAATATATAATAATCATACAATTCATCGCTTTTGTAACATTTTACATATGGATAAAAACTTTGCATATCGGTACCTCTTGGAACCATTGCTCCAGATACATGACCTTCTGTATCTCTTGCAATAGTTCCGTACCGAAGATTAATCTCTATCTTCATTTCATCATCTGATATTGCGTATCCAGTACTACGATTATATCTAGCTAATTCATTGACTAACTTATGAAAATACCTGTTAGCATTTAGCCCTCGTAAAGGCTTGTATTCTTTTAATTCGTATTCTTTATCTTGCTCTAAAGTAAATAGCATACTAGCTATTTCTCTAGGTCTTCCTATAATACTTTTCATGACTAGAATGGTAAATCTTCAGAAGATAACCCGACTTCATTACCAAACTCAGCATAAGGGTCTTGTGCTGGTTCTGCTTTAGGAGTGCTATTTAAATTAGCTGGTTCACTTGGCAATGGTCTTTCATTCTTACTATCTAGAAACATTACTCTGTTACATAAGACATAAGTCCTATACTTTTTATTGCCTTGCTCATCTTCATAGTTATCATTTTTAACAGAACCTTTAACAGCTACCTTGCTGCCTTTGCGAGTATATTTTTTCATGTTTTCAGCTTGTGTTTCCCAAATTACACAATTTATAAAGTCAGCTTCTAATTCTTTACCATCTTTATTTTTCCCATTGTTTATAGCTACAGTGAATTGTCCTACAGCTTTGTTAGTTTGAGTATATCTTACTTCGATATCTCTTGTTAAATTTCCAATTAATGTTACATCATTCATTTTCTAATTCCTCCTAATCATATAATTCCGATGTATAAAGAGGTCTGTAATTGTCCTCTACCTCTTGTTTGAAATCATTAAAATTTTCTTCTACTACTTCTAATTCATTTTTTAAATCGTATATTACTGAAATTAAATTTGCTACTGGAATTATACCTTCGCTAATTTCGTAATCAGTTAATGTTATTTCTTCTATCTCTTTAATTTTTTTTACATCTTCTTCATCTAATTTGTACAGTGTCATTTTACCTTTCCTTTCAACATTTTTATTGCTTCTTTTAATTGTTCTAAACTCATTTCAGTATTATTTTTTACTTTAAAGTACTCATACAATTTATCTCTATCTGTTCCAGTTGCCATGATTAAATCATCCATTTCTATCATTAATTTTGTTATTTCTTTTTCTTCATTTTCTGTTGGTACGTGTGTTAATAAATCAATAGCAATTTTGATATTTTCATCTTTAGTATTGTTGTATAACCAAGTAATATAGTTTTTATCATTATCCACTAGTTCTTTTAATGTTTTTCCTTGATGTTTTCCAAAATTGATAACAAATTTTTCCGCATCTTCTTTTGTTGCTACCGCTGGTAAATCTTCACCTTGATATAACGAAAGCCCTAATCCAAACATAGCCAAATTCTTAGTCAAGCATCTCATTATGGTTTTGTTTATATCAAACATACTAGCTTTATCAACATTTTTTTCTATTAATCTTCCAGTAGCTTTACCCCCTTGATACTCTTTGACTTGATAAGTGTATGAATGATTTAGCATGGTTTTGTTAGCTCCGTCCATTACTGGTAACCACATCTCATGAGTAACATCTTCAATAGTCACATCAGTAAATACCATATATCCAGTATTTTCATCATACACATATGGCAATTGTTTATCTCCAAATTTATAAATTGTGTATTTTGCTGATGGATATATCTTTTTTATTTCTGCCCAGGCATATGCCCAACTTAAATAGTTCAATCCATTTTTTTGTTCTACTTTATCTCTCACATCAAGAGAATAAAGTTCATTAAACAAATTTTCTTTCATATTATCCTTCCTTTACCGCTTTTATTATTTTGCTAGTTTTAGTACTACTTTTTATTCCAAGTTTTTGTGCTGTAGCTTTAGTAGCTCTTATTCTTGTAGGGACTTGTTTCTTTAATTCCTCAATTTTTTCTTTTAGCTTGTCCTTGTCCTTTTCAGAAATACTTATTAACTTATCAACTACCTCAAATAGTTTTTCTATAAACTCATTTTTACTATCTAATTCATTTTCTAAAACCGATATTTTTTTACCAAGTTTCACAATTTTTTCATCTGCTTTTTCTGATTTTTCAAGGTGTTCATACTTAAAATTTAATCTTGCATTTATATCTTTTTCTGTTTCAAGCATATAATTTATTGCATTTTCTTTTACTTCAAGTATTGACTTTTCCATTTCAACCATTAAAGTCTGCAAACTTTTTTCTTTATTTTTCTTAAATATTTTCATTTCGATTTACCTTTCCGTTAGCTAAATAACTTATTTTTTCTACGGCAATTTCTAAGTTTTTATTTTTAAGCCTTGATAGTCTACCTTTTACAGCTATGACATCATTTTCTTTGCAATAGTCAAGTACACCTTGTTTCATAGAACCAAATATTTTTATTGGTATAAAATCTGTCTCATATTCTCCATTTTCATTTCGATAATTTCTTTCTACTTTTATGGTAAACTCTACACAGTTTTCTTTTTCGTTTATTATTGGGAATTTTTCAACTCTTCCCACAATCATTAAATTATTCATATTTTATTTTCCTTTCTTATTTTGAATAATGCAACCTTCACTCCCGAATACTCACAAGTCTTTTTACCATCAGTTTCAACCTTCCCCGTTTGCATAAGTTCAGTAAGCCTTGGACTAGAAAAATTTCTTTCTGTTGTTGGTATCCATCCTCGCCTATGCATTTCAACAGCTATCTCTTTCGCTGTAAGACTACCTTTCTCTTCTAAAATCTCAAGTATTTGTTCATAACGAACCTTTTTGTCAACCTTTTCATTAGCTTCTCCCCTGGTTTCAAATGTTGTAGCTACACCAGCTCGTTCTGGTTCGTAGTCATCAATTGTCATTTGTTTCATTTAAGCTCCTTCCAATAATTTAGTTGAATTATATTTTAAAGATTTTGTTTCTTCGTAACCATACTTTTTCATATCTTCCACAAGCCATCTAGGAATATTATTTTCTTCAATAAACATGTATGCTTTTTCTATTTCTCTTGTGTCTTTAAAGTATCCCTCTTCTTGCATTTTCTTAATTATTGCATTTGTTTTATGAGTTTTTACTTTCTCACACATTTCAATAATCTCATTTAGGCTTGGCATGTACTTACTACTTCTGATTATGCTTTTGGTAGCACTCACAATAGTAGGTTCATTGTATTCTGCTAGTTCTTCTTGATATAAAGCAATCATTCCCAATAATTCTTCATTTTTCAAATCTTTAAAGTAATACGGATATGCAATTTTAAATTTTGCAATTATACCACTAATTAACTTTGATTGTTCCATCATATACCCCTTTCAATAACCCCCATTGCTCATCGCGAACACTACTACTTTGTTTCTGATTAAGGTAGCCCTCGAACTTGTTACTAAATAGAGTTTCTGGTCTTAAGAACTTTTCAAATTCAGTTCCTTTCCATTCGTTATATTTTTTATCAATAACAATTTTAAAATCATTTATAGTAAATCCTTCATTTATTCTAGTTTTAATTAATCTTTGTGTTTTATTAGAAGAATAACTATAATTAGAATTAGTTTTTAAGTTTAAATAATTAATAATTTCTTTAATAACATCTACATTAACAATAACATTAACATTAACATCTTGATGTGTTTGTTTTTGGTCTATCGCTTGGTTTGTTTCTGGTTTATTTTCCGGTTTGTTTCCGGTTTGATTTTGGTTTGTTTCTTGGTTTGTTTTTTTTGCGTTTTGGTTACCAGTAGGTGCTCCATTTCCTTTACTTCTTTTTGAATTGTTTTTTGATACATCCAAAGGTCTTTTTAAATTATTAAATATTTTTGTTTGTTTTTCGTTTAAAGATGGTTCAACATCTTCAAACATATATTTTGTTATTGCAAGTAAGAGTTCTTGCTGCTCTTTTTCAGATAACAAAGTAATTAATTCGTAGTATTCTTTATAAATAGTAAATCCATTCATTTCTTCTCCTTTGTTACATTTGATTTTTTTATATTTTTTTGCTATAATTAATGCATAAATAATTTTGTTTAATTATTTATTAGCACTGGTTTGAATTTGTGTTTCTGCAGTGCTTTTTGTTTGCTCTAAATTAGTATTATTTGC
>CAVGEW010000064.1:0-19653 GCA_963628465.1 Agathobacter sp.
GCAGTTTCATAATTATAAATACCACAAATTAATGACATATATAATTTGAATCCTTCCCTTGCCAATTTCTAATTAGGTTTTAATTCAGTTGCATCAATAATTCTATCTTCTGATGTATCATTCATATTCTTTTAGTTTACGGACAAGCCTATTTTTTAGTTTTTTTATTACAACATAATATATGGTTTTAAAGTAGTATCATCTTTATAATATATAGCTATATCTATATTATCAAAAGTAAATATTACTTTATCTTGAATATCATACACATTATCTATAACTCCACCATTTTTGACTATTTTAAGTTTATCACTGCTTATTTCTATAGAGGGATAATCTAGAAAATCATGAATATTTTGGAATTTAAAGTTATTATTTTTTATATCATCTAAAGTATATGAATCTTTTATATCAAATGATCCTTGTTTTGTGCGAATTAAACTATTCATGGTACCTAAAACACCTAAATTACTACAAATATCTTCAATTAACGAACGAATATAAGTCCCCTTAGAAACATGAGTCTTAAAAGTAATAATGTCTTCTTTAAAACTTATTAACTCTAAAGAATAAATATTTACCTCCCTTTTGGGAAGTTCTATATCAATATTGTTTCTGGCATATTCATATAACTTTTTTCCATTTATTTTAACTGCTGAATATTTAGGTACAGTTTGATTATATTTCTTAGGAAAAGTAGCAAATACTTTAATAATATCTTCTTTTGTTATATTAAAGCCTTTACTTTCTATAGTTTTACCTGTGATATCACCAGTATCTGTTTTAATACCTAGTTTAATCTGGGCAATATATTCCTTATCTAAAGATGTAAGTAAATCAACTAATTTAGTATATTTACCAAAAAGACATACAAGCACACCTGTAGCAATTGGGTCCAAAGTACCTGTATGGCCTATCTTTTTAAAGTTAAATATCTTAGTTAATTCATTTACTACATCTCTACTAGTTAAGTTCTTTTCCTTGTTTACGACTAAGAGTATGTTCATGCATTCCTCTTTTTTCTACTTCTTTAGTAAGTAGTACAGTTTTATCTCCAGTAGATGACTTTTCAAAGTCAGATAATCTTAAGAATTGATATGTTATTACATCATCAGTACTTATTTTAATTTTTTGACCATTTAAACTAGCTATTTCTTCAAGTTTAGGCACAATTTCATTTAATACTAAAGCTTTTTCTAAGTCTGTTGGATAATCAGTATAGATTATATCACAAACTTCAACTTCTTCCCTAGTTATAAGTATTTTAAAGATAGATGTCATTCTTTCTTCAATATCAAATGATACTATAAAGAAATATTTATCAGTATCATTTTTAAGCGTTCTTGTAGCATCCATCAAACTTTTGTTACTAAGGTCTTTGTCACTTAACTTTGAACTGTCCATAGTAAATTTAATATTTCTATTTATAACATCTTTCTTGTTATTTTGTTTTTGATAAAACTTATAATATTCTTCTAAAGCAATTCTTTCATATTTTGCAGGTATTTTTTTTGCTAATATAATCATTTCTATTCTCCCTTATCAATCGATTTTATTATTTTTTCAATCTTTTCCCCATAAGCTATGGATTTATCATAAATAAATTTAAGTTCTGGTGTATGTCTTATTTCAAGTCTTTCACTTAGTTTTCCCCTTATAAAAGGGGCGGCTTCGTTTACTTCCTTTTCTAGCGTAGGAATATCTAACTTACCTAGGGATGTAAAATAAACTTTACAATAACTTAAATCATTTGTTAAATCACAACCAGTTATAGTTATATTTTTAAGTATTTCATCATTTACTTCATTTATTAGAATATCCCCAAGGTATCTTTGAATATCACTATTAATTCGCGCTATTTTATACTTAGGCATGTTTTACCTCAACCATTTCGTAAACTTCAATAGAATCGCCTTCTTTAAAGTCATTAAACTTTTCTAAAGTTATACCACACTCAAAGCCTTTCTTAACTTCTTTAACAGTGTCTTTTTCTCTTTGAAGAGAAGCAATTTTTTCATCACTTACGATAACTACTCCATCGCGGATAACCCGCGCTAAAGAACCATTTTTAATTACGCCACTTATTATATAAGAACCCGCAATATTGCCTATCTTAGAGAATTTAAAGATTTTTCTTATTTCAGCTTCACCAATTATTTTTTCTTCAAATTCAGGGTCAAGCATTCCGTTTATAGCAGCTTCAATATCTTCGACTAATTTATAGATTATGGTGTATAATCTTATGTCAACGTTGTTATCTTTGGCAATATCTTTAGCGCTTGCAGGTGCGATAACATTAAATCCAATAATGATAGCATTTGATGCGCTTGCTAGAACTACATCGGATTCAGTAATAGCACCTATACCACTTCTTATAACTTTAACAGATACATCTTGTTCTTTGATTTTTTCCAAAGCATTTTTAACAGCTTCTTCAGAACCACGAACATCCGCCTTTAAGACAACATTTATTTCTTTATTACCAGCATCGACACTAGCAAATAAATCATCAAGAGATATTTTTTTATCTTTGCTTGCATTCATCTTGGCGGCATCTTTTCTTTTTTCTGCAACTTCCTTAGCTTCTGATTCAGTTTCAAAAGCCATAAATTTATCACCAGCAGATGGATTTTCCGTAAGGCCAGTGATTTCCACTGGTGTTGATGGGCCAGCCTCAACGATTGATTCACCACGGTCATTTTTCATCGTTCTTACCTTAGCATAACTAGTACCAACGACAATTGGATCACCAATACGAAGTGTACCATTTTGAATTAAGAATGAGGCAATACCACCGACATTTTTATCGAGTCTTGATTCAATAACAGCCCCGATGGCATAACGATTAGGGTTAGCCTTAAGTTCACTTACTTCGGAAATTGTTAAGATTGTTTCTAAAAGAAGGTCTACACCTTCGCCTGTATGAGCAGAAATATTAATAAATGGAACATCTCCACCCCAAGCCTCTGGCGTAATACCAATCTCAGCCATTTCTGTTAAAACTCTATCAATGTTAGCATCTGGTTTATCAATTTTATTAACAGCCACAATAATTGGTACATTTGCACTAAGGGCATGGTCGACAGCTTCTTTAGTCTGAGGTTTAACACCATCATCAGCAGCGACAATTATAATAACTATATCCGTAACAGATGCCCCTCTTGCTCGCATTTCCGTAAATGCTGCATGACCCGGAGTATCAATAAATGTTATTAAGTCATCTTTATACTTGGTTTGGTAAGCCCCAATATGTTGAGTAATTCCCCCAAATTCTTTATCCACGACATGGGTATTTCGAATATAGTCTAAAAGAGTTGTTTTACCATGGTCTACATGACCCATGATGGTAACTATCGGAGGTCTTTTAACTAAGTCTTCTTCTTTGTCAATAATTTCATATTCTTCAAAGTTAGTAACGTCTTGAGTTTCTTCCCTTTTTAAGGTCTTATTGTAATCAAGCGCTATAATCTCAGCATTTTCAAAATCAATTACTTCATTTAAACTAAGCATTAACCCGTTTTCCATAAGTCTTTTAATAATTTCAGCACCACCAACATTTAAAATTCCCGCAAATTCACTAACACTCATACCATTTTTATAGAGAATAATATTTTCTGAAGTCTCATTTTTCATAAGTTTATTCTTATGCTTATACATTTCTTTTTTAAGCATATTAAACTCTTGTTTATTAGCATCTTTTTTCTTTAATTTTACTTTGCTTAGACTATCTTTCATAGACTTATCTACTTTTGAAGATGTCATTATTTCATCAACTTTATCATCAATATCATCTTCTTCTTCATAAGTAATTTCTTCATCCGTACTTATTAAATTAATTGTATTATCTAGCATAATAATGTCATCATCAGTTAAAATATCATCTTTAGAACTCACATTAATTTCTAATTCATGACACTTTTTTAATATTTCTGCGACAGATAAATTTACATCACCAGCGTATTCAGATACTTTCATTTAATCACAACCTTTCTTTATTTTTCTAGTAATTCTTCAAGTTTTTCATAAATAGAATCAGGTACTTCTATTTCAAGTACTCTATTTAACACTTTATTATTTTTAGCTTTTTTTATAACCTCAATATCTTTTTTTAAATAAGCTCCACGGCCATTTGCTTTATGAGTATCATCAATTATTACATCACCTTCCGGAGTTCTAACTACACGAATTAATTCCTTCTTAGGTAATTTTTCTTTTGTAATAACACAAGACCTCATTGGCACTTTTTTCATTATTTATTACCTGCTTCTTGAATTTCTTCCATGGTCTTAATTTCTAAATGATATTTGGTTAATTTACTAGCAAGCTTTATATTACTTCCCTTTTTGCCTATGGCAGCAGATAGGTTATCACTACCTACGATAACAAGAGCGTTTCTTATCTCAGGATCAGGAATAGACACAATAACATCTTTAGCTGGTGTCATCGCATTTTTAATAAATTCAGCATCATCTTCGCTATATAGAACTAAATCAACTTTTTCACCCTTTAGTTCTTTAAGAATACCTGCGATTCTAGAGCCTCTTTCCCCGATACATGAACCAATAGCATCAATTCTAGCATTAGTTGAATACAAAGCAACCTTGGTTCTAATGCCAGGTTCTCTGACAACGCTTGAGATTATAATTGTCCCATTTACCACTTCTGGTATTTCATGCTCAAATAGTCTTTTAACAAAGCCATAATTGTTTCGAGATAACTTGATAATCGGCCCCTTTGGCCCACTTTCAACTTTACTTACATAAACTTTTATATTTGAACCCATGACTATTTGTTCCCCAGGGATAGTTTCTTTTTTTGGAAGCACTCCTCTAGTTCTACCTAAATCAATATAATAGTTATTTTGGTCTTCCATTGCAACCATACCTATCATAAGTTCATCTTTCTTGTCAGCAAATTCTTCGATAACGCTATTTTTTTCTGCTTCTCTAATTTTTTGCATAACTACTTGTTTTGCAGTACCAGCAGCCACTCTACCAAAATCTTTTGGTGTTACTTCTTCTTCGATTGTTTCCCCGACTTCAATATTTGGTACCTTTAATCTAGCATCTTCCAAAAGTATTTGGGCATCACGATTAATCTCAGGTTCTACTCTTGTAACATTGCCTTCTTCATCTTCAACAAGTTCAGCTTCTTTTATCTCAGGTACTACCACATAATAAGTATAAACTTTAATATCTCCAGTTTCCCGATTGATATCCACTCTTACATTAGTTTTAGAATTAAAATTCTTCTTATATGCTGTTTGAAGTGCTAATTGTAAAGCTTCAAAAATTAAGTCTGGACTTATGTTCTTTTCTTCAACTAAAACATTTAAAGCTTTAATTAATTCCATTCCACTTGATTCGTTAGTTGTTTCTTTTTTCTTTTTCATTTTTACTCTCCTCTTTCTTTGCTCACTACATCTAAAATGTAGCTATCACTAGTTATATCAGCTTTATCTACTACTTCATTTACTACTTTGGTAGCATCCACAATTGTCTCTAAATCAATACCACCAACTCTATCTAGTGTTACTGTTAGAAAATGATACTTACCTTTTTCTTCAAAAGTTACATCATCCACAATAATATCAGTTTCTTGAAAAGCTTTTTGTAAATCATCTTTTAGTTTGTCTAAATCTAGCACTATATACACCTCCATAACTAATAATAAAAGTGGGATTTCCTGCCCACTTAAAACTGATAAATAAATTATAACACATATTTTTCCTAAAAAAAAGCCAAATATTGCAATTTGTGCTAATTTTTGGCCATTTTTATAAATTTATTACTTACGTCCAGCGCCACCGCCACCGGAAGAACCACCTAAACCTTGTCCATCAGTTTCAGCAATCGGACACAAACTTCCTTGATTTGGATGTAATAAACAATTTGTACAAGTCTCATACTTTTCAGCAGTTTCACTTGGGCCACTCACTAAACCTAGTAATAAATCTAGAATAGTTGGTATAAAGAATATTATTAAACCAATTAAAACCTTTTTAGCAAAATTAGTAATTGCACTATTTAAAGCTGTATCATCACTAATAATTGCCGCCTTACCTATTTCAATACTTCCAAGTACAATAAGTATGACAGGTACTAAAATTTTAATAAAGATAATTATATAACCAATTGCCCTAAATACAACTAAAGTATTACTATCACTACTACAAATATCAACATCAACGATTTCTAAATCTTCTTCTTTATCTTCTTGTTTAGTACCAGTATTTGTACTTGTATTTTCTGTAGGTTCAGCCGCCTTTTTCATTATTGCATAATCATTATTTGATGCAAAACTAACTTCATCACTCGAAGTTCCTAATTTATAAGATATTTGATATCCAGAATGTTGTGGCAACTCTTTTACAGCAACTCCAACATAATCATAACACTTATCAAGACTATAACTACTTTTATTACTACTTGAGTCTGCAGTTAAATTAACGCTTTTGCCTTTGAAAATTTCAATAGTTAAACTTCCCCCAATATTATAACCTACAACTGTTTTCTTTGTTTCGCTTACATTTGCATAATTTTCATAATAACAATCATAGGCTTTTACTTGCATCACGCACATAAACAACATTAATAACATAAATAAAAACTTATTTTTCATATCTAAATCACCTGTCTTATATTGATATTATATCAATTTTTTTTCATATAATCTAGTCCTTTTTTAAATATAAAACATACAATATATTAAGGTGATTTACATGTTTAATATAATTGGGGCATATATAAATAAATTAACTAAAGAAGATATAAATAAATTTGCTATGTCTAAAGGGGCTAATTTATCTAATGAAGAAATAGATTTTACTTATACTTTTATTAAGAAAAACTGGAAAGATGTTTTAAAGAATCCCGCTATATTTGATATAGATAGATATGGTAAATACTATCAAAGAGATAATTTTATAAAGATAAAACAAGTATTTAATGAATATGTTGGTTATATAAAATAGATTATTTATGATTTCTTGTAAGTTTTACTTCTCGGTTAGATAAAATCATATTTTCTATAAGTTCTAAACCTTCATAGACTCTATCACTTACCACAGATATATCCATATGTAACATAGATGCTATATTTTCTAAATTATACTTCTTACCATCTATTCCAAGATACAAACCTAATACTTCACTATATTCATATGGTAACATCATAATTAAATAACGATAATACTTACTTAAAGAAGTCTCTTCTATTTTTAAGGATAGATTTCTTTTTAAAGCATTTATCTTATTATAAATAGTTAAAACATCACTCGTAGTTAAATCTGTTGAATTAAAAGCCTTGGTAAAATTAACGCCAAAAACCTTTACAAAAGCGTGATAGGTATTTGTATTTGTATTATATCTACTAAATATGCTTAGCACTTCTTTATGACTTATACCTAGGATCATATCTAAAGTCATGCCTTCGTACTTACTATGTCTAACATCTTTCCGAGCACATAATTTATTACCCATGTAGTATATTTTTTTGATTAATTTAGCCTTTTCACCTATGCTTAAATTACTAATATTGCAAGGCTCATCACCGCTTATTCCAAAAGTTTTAATTAATATATTAGTTACAGCATTATTTCTTACTAAGGCTTCTTGCCATAAAACATATACTTCATTTTTTAGTTCCTCATAACTTAAATCAGGGACATAGTCTTTTAAAATATCAATTAATGTTTTGTTAATGAGATTACTACCTAGTTGCTTTCTAGGGTTTCTTTTAAGATACGTTACTGATTCTTCCAATGCTTTTATTTCATACGCTGATAAACTAGAAGCATCAAAAACTTGATCTAAATTATCTCCATAAGCTTTTAGATATAAAGTATTTACTTTCCAAGAATTTTGGATATAATAAGCAAATTTTTCATAAACCTCTTCCCCAAGGGCCTCTATCAAGGTTTTATTTTCTAAGAAAGACTTTATTTTTGCATCTTTAAATATTGTGCAAGATAATCTTCGCGTAGAGTATTCTTGCATTTTCCTTAATGCTTTAGCTTCTATTTGTCTTATTCTTTCTCTAGTTAAACCATATAATCTTCCTACAGCCTCAAGACTATAATCTTCAAAATATCTTTTCATGATAATATCTTGTTCTCGTGCATTTAGACATTCTTTTAAAGAGTTAACTGTAAGCTTATTTATAACATCATCCTCAAAAGAATAACTATCTGGAATATAATTATATTTATCATCACCCTCATTGTCTTTATCCTTTGCGTCTAAAGATATTGTATTTTGATTAATTTTCATAAGTTCTTTAATTTGGTCTTCTTCTTCACACATAATAGCGGATAATTCTTTAATTGTAGCATCACGCCCATGTTTTGCCATAAATTCATTTTTTATTTTAATTAGTTTATTTAGTCTTTCATGAAAATGCACAGAAAGGCTTATGCTTCTTCCAGCTTTATAATAAGCTCTTTGAAGACTGTTTTTTATCCAGTAAGTAGCATAAGTTGAAAATGCACATTCAAAATTAAGGTCATATTCTTCGATAGCTTTAGATAAACCAAAGACACCTTCATTAGTTAAATCTCCAATAGTTATTAGATTTGTTATATACCGTCGAGCAATATGAATAATAAGTCTAAGGTTACCCTCAATTATTAAATTTCGGTATCTTTCGCATAGTTCTTTTTGCCCTAAAGCTTTACTTTCTTTATATATTTTAAGATACTTTAAAGTTGTTTCCTTTGGTAAAGTAGGAAAATCTTGTAAATCTACGAAAAGCATCGAAGTAGAATCTAAATTCTTCGTATCAACACTTTTATAATCTATCACTTCTTCTTTAATTAAATTCTTAGTTAAACCATATATAAAAAGAATATTTCCTAGAGTATTACCATATTTTTCGTTTATTTCCTCTTCAGTATAACGAACATTATTAAAGTAACTAAAAAGATAATCGTTTATCAATTCACTTTCGCATAAAGACATTATAAATTTAATACTATTGTCAGTATTACTTTCCTTTAATACTTCACTAAAATCTTGTAAAGATATTGTCTTATTTTTAATTTTATCTTCTAAAAATACAATTATTGTTTGCATAAATAACCTCCCTGATAGAGGTATTATAACATGAAATGATTAATTTTCATAGCTAAAAAGTAAGTAGTATGGTATAATAAGAACAAGGAGGATTGAGTTTATGTCTAAGACAGACAAAAAGAAGAAGATAATTATTGCTTCAATAGTTGGTGTTATATTGCTTGCAGTTATTATTTTCTTGATATGGTTTTTTAATCGAAAGTTTGATGTTACTTTTGATTATAATAATGGTACTAAAAATGAGACTATTCAAGTTAAGTACAAAAAGACCATAAGTGAGAAAAACATCAAAGATGAAGACGATTTAGGTGAGTCTTTCATTGATTGGTATGAAGTTATTGATGATGAAAAAGATGAAGATGTTCTAGCTGAAAAACCTTTTGACTTTAAAACTAAAATAACTAAAAATACCAAATTAAAGGCATTATATAGTGCCGAAGTTGAAACTATTACTATTTCCTTTGATTCTAAAGGAGGAAGTAAAGTTGATAGTATTACATTAAATAAAGGAGTAGAACTAACACTACCAGAAGAACCAACTTATAAGGGATATACTTTTAAGGGTTGGGAAACTAAAAGTGGAAAAACAGTTAAGAATAAGACAATATTTGAAGAAGACACTACCCTTTATGCTAAATGGGAAAAAGTTAAAACAGAAGAAAAAAAGGAAGAAACAAAAACTGAAGAACCTAAAGTAGAAGAAAAAATTTCTTTAAGTATTACTAATAGTGTAATACATGCAAATGGGACAAAAACATCTACTGCTAAAGCTAAAACTGAAAATGTAAGTGGTAATGTTACATATTCTATTAGTAGTGATGCTTGTATGAGTATTGATAAATCTACAGGTGTTATTACTGCCAAAGATAAACCTACTAAAGGTGGAGCTTTAGCAACATACAAAAGAAATTGTGCAAATGGTGAAAAAGTTACTGTTACTGCTACAACACCTGGTGCTAAGAGTGCAACAGCTAGCATT
Organism: Agathobacter sp.; assembly: GCA_963628465.1. Lineage (GTDB taxonomy): Bacteria > Bacillota_I > Bacilli_A > RF39 > UBA660 > Onthocola_B. The sequence goes on from CAVGEW010000064.1 coordinate 10,051, forward strand.
GAGTATGAAGCTGATTTAGTATTAAACTTTAATAGTACTATTTATGAAGAAGATAAATCTTTTGGAGGAGTACAAGATTTATCTTATAAAATAACTGCAACAAACCCAGTGGTTAAAGAATGGAAAATTACACCTGCTGATGGTTCAAATCAAAAATATGAAGGTCAAATTTATACTAATAATAGTAGTGAAATTTCTGCGAAGGGAAAAGACTTTGAAAGATATGGTACTGATGTATTAGTAACTGCAACAACTAATGCAGGGCAAACAATAAAAACAGAAATATCTTTTGCGGTTAATTAAAACAACTTTTTAAGAGTCTAGTTCTAGACTCTTTTTTTCATATAATTAAATATTTAGTATATAATTTAGTGAGGTGCAAAGATGTTTTTAAACTTACTAAATATTATCAAAGATATGTTATTTTTCACTGGGTCTTATTCAAACAATGTTTTTCCAGAACCACTTTCAAGTGAAGAGGAAGAAATATGTATAAATAAAATGTTAGATGGAGATAAAGATGCTCGTAATAAATTAATTGAACATAACCTAAGGTTAGTTGCGCACATAGTAAAAAAATATGATACTAAAGAAGCTATGACAGATGATTTAATAAGTATAGGTACGATTGGGCTAATAAAAGGAATAGATACCTATAATGGAGATAAAAAAACGAAGATTACTACTTATGCAGCTAGGTGCATTCAAAACGAAATACTTATGTATTTTCGCAGTCAAAAAAAATATGGACCGACCGTTTCTTTAAACGATGCAATTGGGCATGATAAGGAAGGTAATGAAATAAATTTAATTGATGTAATTAAAGATAAAAGTGTTGATTTATTTGATACTCTGGATTTAAAGAATAATGTTCTACTTTTAAAAAGGTATTTAAAGTTACTAAATAAAAGAGAAAAAGATATTATTGTAAAAAGATATGGTCTTAATAATACAAAAGATATGACACAAAAAGAAATTGCGGATAGGCTTCATATTTCAAGAAGTTATGTTTCAAGAATAGAAAAAAGAGCACTTACAAAAATGCTCACTGAATTTATTAAGAACAAAAATATTGACTAAGATTTGTATTTTTGATAGATGCTTTCAAATACTTTGAGACCGTCCATAGCACTTGTGGTAATACCTCCGGCATAGCCTGCACCTTCACCGCAAGGATATATTCCTTTAATATTTGAAGTAAATTCTTCATCGCGATTAATACGAATTGGGCTACTTGTGCGAGCTTCAGGAGCAGCGACAATTGCCTTTTCGCCATTAAAACCATTTATTTTAGTATTAAAATAATCTATCCCCTCTTTAAGGTTTTCATTTATAAACATTGGAAATATTTCATTTATATTAGCTAGGCAGGTTTTTCCTTTAAAAGCATTATCTGATATATCATTAGATACAATATTATTTTTATAATCTAGGTATGTTTGAGCTGGAATCATACCTTTTCCTATTTCATAAGCTTTTTGTTCTAAAGACTCTTGAAAAGCTATTCCATCTAAAGGGTTATGACCAAAATCATCAGGTGATACGGTAACTACAATCGCACTATTTGCAAAGCTAGATTCTCTATGATAGTTACTCATACCATTTATGCACATTCCATTTAAGGTGCTTCTGCTATTTACAACATAGCCACCTGGGCACATACAAAAACTATAAACACCACGACCGCTTTTACTTTTGTAAGTAAGTTTATATGAAGCGGGTGGTAAGAATGGATAATTGATTGGGTATTGGTTTTTATTAATCATCTCTTGGGGATGAATTATTCTTACGCCTACCGCAAAAGGTTTAGATTCCATAGAGATATGATTATCATAAAGCATTTTAAAAGTATCTCGAGCAGAGTGACCTATCGCAAGAACCAAAATATCAGTGGAAATATCCTTTCCATTTACAATAATAGATTTAATTTTACCATCCTGGGTGTTTATATCTTCAAGACAAGAATTATAGTGAATTTCTCCTCCAAAAGATATAATTTTCTTTCGCAAATTAACAATCACTTCTCGAAGAACATCAGTTCCTATGTGGGGTTTATTATCGTACATAATATCTTGCGGAGCGCCACACTCTACGAAAACTTTAAAGACTTCCCGCATTCTATTTTCTTTATCTTTAACTAATGTATTTAGCTTACCATCACTAAAGGTGCCGGCACCACCTTCCCCAAACTGAACATTACTACTAGGGCTAAAGTTGTTATTTTGCCATAAGTCCTCGACTGTTTTAACTCTATCCTCTACCCTTTCGCCTCGTTCATATAAAATTGGTTTATAGCCATTCTTTGCTAGAAAATAGGTACAGAAAAGTCCCGCGGGACCAGCCCCAATAACGATAGGTCTAGTACTTAATGGTAAACTTCCTGGCTTTGGTAAAACATAACTCTCATCTAGAGGCTTGATAATATCTTTGCCTATATATTTATTTTCATTATCAATGCTCACATCTAAATCAAAATAATAAGAAAATTTATCTTTACTTCGGGCATCAATTGACCTTTTGTGAATAGTTATATTCTTTATTTTATCCTTATTAACATTAAGTTTTTTACTTACTAATTCATATAAGTTAACTTCTTCTTTAATAGGGGCTTTTAGATTCTTAATTCTAATCATGGGCATCACCTGCGATTAAACCTGTTAGAAAAGATATAGTTAAATTATAACCACCACAATCACCATCAATATCTAATACTTCCCCGGCGAAAAATAGGCCTTTAACAAGTTTTGATTCCATAGTATTTAAAGCTATTTCTTTTAAAGAAATACCACCACTTGTTACCTGTGCATCTAAATAAGAGTTAGTGCCTGTGATATTTACTTTAAAATTAGTTAAAGTATCAATTAATCTAGTTTGGTCTTTTAAAGATAATTCATGATACTTAGTATCTTTATTAATACCTAGATATTTTAATAATATATTAGTTAATTTATAATCTAAGAAACCATCTAAAATGTCTGACAAATGCTTATCATGAGATAAATTATTTAATAAAGACTCCTTATTAAATGGGGTAAAATTAATAACTACATCACATACTTTTCCATCGTTTAAACTAATGCGAATATCTCTGCTTAAATTGAAAACACATATGCCACTTAAACCATTTTTGGTAAACTGAAGTTCACCATGTTCCCGCTTTATGAAAGTATTATCTATATAGCTTGTAACATCTACTTCACATCTTATACCTGACCACTCATTTTCAAGGCCTGTGTTAGTCTCTAAAGCCATCAAGGATGGGTTTAAGGTATTTATGGTGTGACCAAATGATTTTGCAAGCAAAAAACCATCACCTTCGCTTCCCGTTTTAGGATAGCTCATGCCTCCGGTGGTAATAATTACTTTATCAAATGATTCATTATTTATAATAAAATGATTTTCTTTTTTGATAATATTATCTATCTTAGTATTAAACCTAAACTCTGCGTTTGATGAAGCTTTTAAACAAGATAAAACACTAGACGACTTTTCACTAAAGGGATAAAAATAGCCATTTTTATTCTTTAAAACTAAGCCTATCCTATTAAAGAAAGAGTCTAATTTTTGTAAATTACTTTCATTTATAATACTTTCAATTAATTCTTGATTACTTGAGTGATACTTATTTAAATCATTACATTCATTTTTAATATTACATCTTCCACTGCCCGTTAAAAGAAGTTTCTTGCCAGCATCACTGTTTTTTTCAAATACTACCACATCACCAGATGACACTATAGATGCGGCAAGACCTGCAGGGCCAGCCCCAATTATTGCTACTTTCAATTTTTCACCTCAATTTTCTTTACTCTATTGTCCATTATTGAATATAAATATAGTTCTGTCTTTTTATCAGATATACTTTTAACGTAGTCATAATAAACAGTTAATTGCTTTATATAAGCCTCGTCGTCAATGTTTTTAAGTTTATAATCTATGACATAAATTTTATCTTTATACTCAAGCATTAAATCAATGATACCATGATAATTTATATCATCTTTTTCATAAAAAAATTCAAGTTCTTGATAAATTTTTGCAGTTTTAAAGTCAAAACTTTCTAATAGTTTATTAACATACTTATTATCTGTTTTAACTGCATTAAAATCAGTAAGTTCAAATAATTCATGCATCTTCGTACCAAATTCTAAAGTACTAGCTTCACTTTTAGTTAAAATGGTCTTTATTACCTTAGATGCATGTTTGTTTTCTACTTCTTCATAATCCATTTGTTCATCATATATTATCATTTGTTCACTTGAGTTTCCAAGTGATTTTACCATCGATTTACTAAATTCATAATCTTTAGTTAAATCTAAACTGTCAAGTTTTATATTTGTTACATACTTAGAGATATTACCATAGATACTTTCCAAAAAGTCATAAAATGACCTAAAGCCTAAACCTGCAAGATAATCAACTTCTTCACAACTCTTGCCATTTTTAACCTCTGGCATAACCATAATAATCTTTTCTTTAGCCCTTGTTAAAGCTACATAAAATAGTCTTACTTTTTCGGCAACTTCTTCCTTAAAATATTCATTTTTAACAAGTTGTTTAACAAAAGTATCATCTATACCATCATTAAAAATTGGGGTTATAATACCATACTTGTTGTCAAAAGAAAATCTATCTTTTAAATCACTAAAATTAAATTTCTTAGGAAAACCAGCAAAATAACAAATTGGAAACTCTAGTCCCTTAGACTTATGAATGTTCATCATTTTAACTGAATCGCTTGAGGTTTTAGCTTCTTTATATTTTATTTCACTATTAGCGGTATTTAAATCGTCTAGATATTTAGCAAAGTCTTCATTTGTAAAACCAAGACTTTCAATTGAGGCAGATAAATCTTTTAAATAATTCATTCTTTTTAAAGCGTCTGAGACATTACCTACGAGAATAAATTTATTATAATAGTCAAACTTTTCAATAATAGTTTTTAAAAGCATAGATGGGGTAAGTTCATTTAGCAATAAACTTATTTCTTTGCATAATTGATATACACTTGTTCTAAAAATGCCATTATCTTCAAGAGCTTTAAATATTTCATCATCCGTTAAACCACCAATAAAGCTCCGCGCAACACTTGTAAAATAATATCTAAACTTTTTATCAAAAATACCATTTTTAATAGAAAAACACAAATTAATAATATTCTTAACAATAGAAATATCGCTTTCTTCCATTAAGTTATTGTCTTTATAAATAGACATAGGTATATTAAAATATTCAAATATCTTTTTTATTTGATTCATCGCACTATTTCGATCTAAGATAAGACAAAAATCATTATATGTTACCTTTCTATTTTGTTTTAAATCAAAATCATATACAGTATAACCATTATCCACTTTTTTCTTAATATCATTTGCTATGATAAAAGCTTCAATCTCATCATTTGAAAACTTTTTATCACTATTTTCATAGGTGTAAATATCCATGTAGTTATCATTTTCATTTTTGCCACTTGTTATGTAAGATTCATTGCCAAATACCATCGCATGGCTTTCTTTATAGTTTATACCTCCGAGTGCCTTCGTCATAAGACGTTCAAATATTTCATTTATATTGAAAAGTACTTCTTCCCTAGATCTAAAGTTTTTAAGTAAATCTATTTTAGTACCCCCATCTTCCTTAGAATATAAGTCATACTTATTTTTAAATATCATGGGATTAGCATTTCTAAATTTATAGATAGATTGTTTTATATCTCCGACCATGTAGACGTTACCATTTTCTATGCATTTAATAAATTCTTCTTGTAAATCACTTGTATCTTGATATTCATCAATCATTATTTCATTAAACTTATCTTTAAGTTCATTTCTTATACTTACATTTTCTTTAACAATTTTGATAGCCATCTTAGCAATGTCACAAAATTCATAAGAATCATTTTCTTTTTTATAAGCATTTATCTTATTATCTAACAAATTTATTATATCTATTATTACTTCGGTATAAACCTTTGTACTTAGATATTCTTCTTTTAAAGCCTCTTCACTATAATAAATTAAGTTTTTAAGTTCTTTATAAGTTTTAGAAATGCTTTCCTTTAGGCCTTTGCCAGTTTCATCTAATTTATTAAATTTAGCTATAGCTACATCTTTATAACGATATAAATCATTAAAATTTTGAGGACCAAATAAATTAGAGACACTATCATATAGTTTTTGATAAGGTTCTTCTTCCATATAGTTTGCTATTTCTAGAATATCTTCTTCAAGGCAATTAGCTAAAGATTTAGTATATAAAAAGTATTCATTAAATATTTTATCTATATATTCTTTACTATAGAAATTATTTACATAATCATCTAGATATTCCTTCTTTTCATACTTTAAATCAAGTAATCTATTTATATTTAAAATAGCATTTTTTATAACAGTATCATCTCTATTAGTAAAATCAAAGATTAGTTTTAAAAACCTTTCATCTTTGTTTTCGTAAAACTCTGTGAATATCTCATCTAAGAATTCTTTTTTCTTTAAATCAATAATAGATGCATCTATAATACTTATGTCTTTACTCATATTTAAAACATAATGATACTTTTTAACTAAATTAAGAGCAAAAGCATCAAATGTTGTAATATAAGCTTGGTCTAAGTTTTCAAGTTGCTTTTTTAAACCAGCTTTTTTTATTTTTTTTCTAATTCTATCTGCCATTTCTCCTGCAGCTTCATTAGTAAAGGTCAGCATAAGAATATTTCTTATATCTATGCCTTCCTTTAGCTTTCTAATTACCCTTTCGGAAAGAACTGCCGTTTTACCTGAGCCAGCTCCTGCGGATACAATGATATTTTGGCCCTCTAAATTAACAGCCTTAGATTGTTCAACTGTTAAGTTCATCTTCTTCACCACCAATCTCTACTTCTTCATCTTTAGTTTTAAAACATATATCCTTAAATTTGCAATAAGTACATGCTAAATTTTTATCTCCTTTTACTTTAGGATTTATATCAAACTTACCATCAACAATATTCTTTATAGTAGTATCTATTATAACATCAACCTTCTCAATTAGACTATCCATTTCTTCGTTGGAAAGCACTTTACAAGTATTATAAAAGGTTCCATCTTTTTTAAATCTTAGATTTTTAATCATTTTACTATCTTTATAATTATTATCAAGTAAACTTATGACGGATTCATTACTATTCGTGTATCCACTTAATCTAAGATTTTCTTTCTTTTGCGTTTCTAGCGATTTATTCTTATCTCTATTTAAAACGTTGTTAATTACTCTTTCGATATAGAATCCAGCGATGATAGAGTCTTTAAATCTATCACTTTTTTTAAGTAAATAAAGATATATTGGAAGTTGCATATTAAGTCCATAATCTAGATTATCTAAACTTACACTCTTTTCCCCAGTTTTATAGTCTACCACCGCGATAACTTCTTTATCATTATACTTACCAATCATAACTTTATCTATAAAGCCAGTGAAATCAACATTAACTTCCTTATACTCTTTTGTTATATTTAATTTAGTTTCAAATAAATAATTATTTAAACTACTAACCTTTTTTTGTTCATTTAAAAAATCTAACATAAATTCTAGTTCTTTTGAAAGAATATGCAAATAGAAAAGTTCTTTAGCTTGAAAATCAAAATCTATATCTTTGATAAACAAACTTATTTCTTTTTCAATATCTATCTTTTCATTAATACCTATCTCAAGTATATGGTGGACAACTTGCCCTATGATGGTTTTAAAACTTTCCTCATATATATCAAGTTTAAGTATCTTAGATAAATAATATTTAAAACTACATTCATTAAAACTTTCTAAACTTGTATAAGATAAGGTTAAACCTTCATCAAGTCTTTCTTTAAATAAAGTTTTATCTACATAAGTAAATTTATTATTATATTCTCGATAAGGAATATTCAAGTTATTTTGATACATTTTTAAATATTTACTCTCATCATTATATTTATATAAATTATCTAAATCCGTAGCATAATTGATTTCACTATATTTTTTAGAGTATGATATACTTTTATCTATATTAATATTTTCTACATCAAGATTTAATTCATCAATTAAACTAGATGGATACAAAGGCCCATCATCATTACGGAGACTATAAGTTATTTGCAAATTTGGAATACTAGATATACTAGTTATAACACTATCTTTATTTATTTTATTTATTTCTTCGGATGTATCAAGTCCGAGTTTTTCTTTTACATTATCACTTAAAAAATCATCATCTTTTTTTATCTTGGGGTAATTTCCTATATTAAATCCAAGTAAAAAAACATAATCATCTTCTGAATAAACTTCTTCAAGGGAATGTAACTCTATGGCATTTTTATATATAGTACCGCTTACCTTAGAGTTTTTTAAATCATTTTTGATAAATTCTTTTCTTAAAAGTTTGTCATTTACTAAGACAGATTTATTTATAATAGTAATAAGTTCATTTACATTATTATATTTATCTTTGAGAATATCCATAATATTGGGTAATTCTTTATTGTCATAAAGACTTAAAAACTCTTTAGAAATAGCCAAACTTATAAAAGGAGCCTGAGTTTTTATATTGATAGGCACATTGAATAACCTAAAATAATAATCTAAATATTTATAATACTCAGTTCCTGCGATTAGTTTTATGTTATTAATATTAACTCCTTTTTTAAGTAATTTCTTTATTTCTATGATAACATACTCTACTTCTTCATATATATCTTTTGCAACATATACCTTTGGTTTAAAAGTATCCTTTATTATATTTTCTAGTTTATAATTTATGTCTTTAAGTAATAATTTTTCTTCCTTAGTTAAAGTATTTAACCCGTATATAGTTACTGCATTACTTTTGATATAATCTTTAAAAGAATCATCATATATAAGCAAATTTTTTTTATCTAGTTCAGTCTTTAACTTATTTAAAAAGTTTACTTTTTCATTATCTATATCCTTTAAAAAGTATAAACTATCTAGATATATTTTAGCTATATTTATATTTACATTATATTTAGTTATTATATATTCAATAGCTCTGTTGTCATAATCAAAATATAATTTCTTTTTAAGTTCATTAAAACTTAAGAACTTACTTTTGTTAAATTTCTTTTCTGTGTTCAATTTTTTTAGTATCTCTAATTTATTAAATTCATTTGTTATAACTATATTCATACATTACCTCGTTAATACATAAATATTATAACATTTGGAATAGAAAAGTTCTAGATTAGAGCAAGAATTTTAATTAAAAATACAATATTTCTTTTTACAAAAGATAAATTTTATAATCTATTTTAGCAGTAATTACCCTTAGATAATAAACTTATTTATGCCTCTCTATATTTCTAAGTCATCTACAAACTGTATGGAAAGAAGGAGGGGATTCTTCTTTCTTGCTAAGCTACATTAAAGTTTTGATTTCTGATGTTGAGAGTTTTGTTACTTTGCTAATTTGTTTTAAGGTATAATTTTCTTTAAGCATATTTTTAGCTATTTGCAAAATACCAGCTTTTTTACCTTCAGCCTTGCCTTCAGCTTTTCCAACAGCCAAGCCTTTAGCCTCGCCAACAGCCATACCCTCATCTCTCATTCTTTCATCTCTTGCTTTTTGTAGCATTT
>CAVGEW010000065.1:0-16123 GCA_963628465.1 Agathobacter sp.
AAAATAATAATGTTAATAATAATGATGAGAATGAAAATAATAATGTTACAAAATGACATTAAATCTGAACATTATTCTGCTAAAATAGAGAAAATGTTAAATGAAGTGAAAATGAAAATAAATAGTTTAAAAAAAGATAGTGATAATTTAGAGTTAGAAGATTTAATAACAGCGGTAGCTTATACTGCAAAAATTAAACCAGAAGATATGTATGATATGACGATTAGAAGATTTAATCGTTTTTTATATATTACAAGAAACAAAGATGATTATTATCTATATAAACAATTAGAACTAAGTGGAAACATAGAATTAAAAAAAGATTTACCTTATTGGATTAAACATTATGAACCAACAGGTAAATATGATGATGTTCTTATTAATAATAGTTCATTATTATCGTCTGTACAAGATGGTAAAATTTAAAATAAAGGAGAGATAAAAATGGCAATTAATAAAGGTCTAGCATTAGTATCAGTTGCCGATGTTCTTTTCTTCAACCCAGTAACAGATGCTTATATGGGAGAAGGATTAGCATTAACTGATTCTACTATAACTCAAGAAATGCAAAGTATTGAAACTCGTGGTGGATATTTAAATGCTTTATTATTCAACATTAAACACAGCAAAACAATAACAGTTAATATCACAAGTGCAACATTCAAATTAGAATATTTAGCATTCCAAACAGGAACAAGTATAGTTAGTGGTTTATCTGGTGTTTACAAATTTGATGAATGTGTAAGCTTCACAAATGGTGTAGGTTCAGTAGCTTCAACTCCACTAGGAAAAGTTTGGGTAAGAATGCCAAATGGTACTGTAACAGGTTTCACACCAACAGGAAAACAAGTTAATATAGGAATGTCTGAATTTAGTGGACAATTACAAGTTGTATATCAATTCAATAAAAATGTAAATCAACTTACAATAGATACAAAATCACAACCAATTACAGTTAAAGCTGTATTAAGAATACACACATTGACACAAGATGGAGAAGAAGGATACTTAGAAGTAACAGTTCCAAGACTTAAATTTGATGGTTCAATCGAATTAAGCTTAACTTCTGATGGTGTATCTACATTTAAATTATCAGGAAGCGCTCTTGAAGTAGCTGATGATTGTGGAGATGCTTATTATGCAGATGCAAAATTCTATTCAGAAACAACTGAAGAAACACCTGTATATGCTATAGCTGCAGTTCCAAATGAAATGAGTATAGAAGCAGGAAGCACAGGAACAATACAATTAATGGGATTGAGAAATGAACCATATGCTAACGTAGTATTAGACAATACTCTTGTTACATTCCAAACAAGTAACGAAAGCGATGCAACAGTAGATAAAAATGGTGTTGTAACTAAAGTTGGAAATGACCCAGCTACAATAACGGCTACTTATCAAGGACTAAGCGAAACTATTTCTGTAAAAATACCAACAATGTAATATGTGTAAAGAATATCCTTTATGCAGAAATGCATATTATGAAAAACAAGAAAATGGTTTTACAGTCCTAAAATGTAAAAAAAGAAATGGTCTTTGCTTATATAGCAGATATTGTTCGACCTTATTGAAAGTTATTCATACTAGTGCCTATGCACAATGTAGAGAATTAAACAAATAAATGGATAGCAAAGATTGGGCAACTAGTCTTTGCTATTTTTTTTAAAATAAAGAACTGGGGGTGAAAATGTGGAACTTACAACTTTAATTAGTCTAGGAAAAGCGATTGGTGATGGAATAGTTTTAGCAATTATAGTTGTCTTATATTTAATGGACAGAAAAAAAAGAAATAAAGAACAAGAAGAAGATAGAGAAGAATTAAAGCAAGAAAGAGAAGAATATAAAGATAGTTATAAGAAACTTGTAAAAGATATTATAGATGGAGTAAACGGTCATCATCTTACCCCTAAAGAAAGTAAAAGTATTGCACAGATAGAAAAGAAAATAAATGAGAGTATTCAAGAAATACTTGAAAAAACAAAAGCTTCTAGAGTGTGTATAATTAAATATCACAATGGGCAAAGAGATATGACAGGAATGGCGTTTCTAAAAATGAGTATGACGAATGAGGTTCTTAATATGGGAGTTGCTCCTATGATGAGTCATTTTAAGGATTTATTTTGCTCTTATTTGGCTTATTGGTGCCATGAATTAGAAGATAATGGTGAATGTATGATAGATGACGTTAATAAAATGCAAAATGTAGATATTAACACATATGAATATTTAAAAACACGAAATATAGAAGTAGTATATGGTATAGCTTTAAAAGATTTGGAGGGAGATACTATTGGTTTTTTATGTGTGGAATACTTAGATAAAAAAGATTTTGAAGGTAGCAATACTGAAGAAATTGTCAAACAATCGACAAAAAAAATAGAAGCTTTAATGACATTAAATAAGATAGGGGGAATGGAAAATGAATTGTAATCCAAATGTTGTAAATATTCGAGATACAGTTGTTAGTTCTTTAGATACTTGTTCGCAAAGTTGTGTTTCATTACCCATAAATTTAATATGTAACCAGCTTATTGTTCCACCATCTGAAATTATTTTAGGGAATCAATACAATAAAAATGCAAATATAAAAATATTTTATTTGCCTGTTTCTGATATTAATAAAGAAGATTGGACAAATAAACAATTTTATATATTAACAGACCAAAATGGTGTAACAAATAAAATACAAATAAAAGGTGGAAATATAGAAATCACAGATACTTATATAAAATTAAAATGGATAGTTGACGATGTTACATTAGAAAACTCAGGAGAGATAAAAGTTCAAATAGAAGTATTTGGAGACAATTATCAATATTATAGTAACCCTACAACTTTTACAATTTCTAGTAGTATAGATGCTGATAATGAGATAATTAGTAATTATCCTACTATTTTACAACAAATTCAAGAAGCATTAAAAAATACTTTAACAGATATAGAGTATTCAAGAACAGAAGGAAATGTTATATATTATACTCTTTATTACGCAGATGGCACAACCAAAGATTTAGCATTTTACACTAGTGCAAATGGATTGCCAAGTGGTGGTTCAAAAGGACAGATATTATCAAAAAAAACAGACCAAGATTATGATGCAGAATGGATTAATTTAGAGAATGATTTTGTAAAAGATGTACAGGTTAATGGCGGAAGTGTAGTAAAGGATGCTATTGCAAATATAGAGCTAACAGAGTATGCCAAAAAAGATGAAGTCCCAACAAAAACCAGTGAACTTATTAATGACAGTAATTTTATTATAAATACTGTTGATGATTTAATAAATTACTATAATAAGACAGAAACATATAATCAAACAGAAATTGACAATTTATTAAAAGAAAAGGCAAATAAAGTAGAAATTCCAACAAAAGTAAGTGAGCTTGAAAATGACGAAGGATATTTAAAAACTATTCCTATAGCTAGTACTAGCGAATTAGGTGGAATTAAGGTGGGCAAAAATCTTTCAATAGAAATAGACGGAACACTTAATGCTGAAGGTGGTAGTGGTGGCACTACAAATTATAATGACTTAGAAAATAAGCCTATATTAAATAGTTCAAACACGGCAACCTTAGAAACTAATGAGAATGAAACAATAGGTGGCACTATAAATTTACACAAAATTTCAAAAACAGGTTCTTATAATGATTTAAATAACAAACCTAGTCTGGATTTTATTCCTAATAATGAAAAGGGTACTGCTAATGGAGTTGCGACTTTGGGTGAAGACACTAGAATAGATAAAACCCAACTTCCAACAGATATTGTTTATGATAGTAGTTATGTACACACAGATAATAATTTCACAACAGATTTAAAAAATAAATTAAATGGGATAGAAGATAATGCACAGGTAAATAAAATTGAAACAATAAAAGTAAACGGAAATGAATTAGAAATTACAGATAAGAGTGTAGATATAGAAGTCCCAACTAAGACAAGCGACCTAACCAATGATAGTGGATTTATTGATAATTCAGTAAATAATTTAACCAATTATTATAATAAAACAGAAACATATAATCAAACAGAAGTAAATAATTTATTAAGTAGTAAAGCGGACACTTCTGCGATACCAACAAAAGTAAGTGAATTAGAAAATGATAAAGGTTATTTAACGGAAATTCCAATAGCTTCAACAACAGTTCTAGGTGGGGTAAAAATAGGAGAGAACCTAAGTATCACAACTGATGGAATTTTAAGTGCAGAAGCAGGTGGAGTGTCAAGTTACAAAGATTTGACAGATAAACCAACATTAAATACAAACATAACAACGAGCCAGCCAGTAAGTGAAAGTGAAACTATAACCGGTGAAATGATGCTTCATAAAATTAGCAAAACAGGTGATTATGAAGACTTAAATAATAAACCAACAATTCCTACAAAGACCAGTGACTTAACCAACGATAGTGATTTTACAACAAAGGAATATGTTGATGGAATAGTTGGAAATATAAATATATTATTGAGTGAGGTGTAGAATATGAGTGTTGCGGATGAAATTACAAGAATAAAAAATGCTAAAGAAAGCTTAAAAACTTCTATAAATGCAAAACTAAGTGATAGCCAAACAAAAATAACAGATGAATTAATTAATCAATATCCTCAATTTGTAGATAATATTCAGGGAGGAACGGATATTAGTGATTATTTTATTACTGAAGGATTGCCTTCTCGAATAACTGTTATTGAGTTGATTAAGACAATTCCTATGCTTGACTTAACTGGTGTGACAAGCTTACAAAATATGTTCCAAAATTTTACGAGTTTAATTGAGGTTCCATTATTAGACACTTCAAATGTTACGAACATGTCAAGTATGTTTGGTGGGTGCAGTAGTTTAACAACTATTCCTGAATTAATTACAAATAATGTTACGAACATGTCAAGTATGTTTGGTGGGTGCAGTAGTTTAACAACTATTCCTGAATTAATTACAAATAATGTTACGAACATGTCAAGTATGTTTGGTGGGTGCAGTAGTTTAACAACTATTCCTGAATTAATTACAAATAATGTTACGAACATGTCAAGTATGTTTGGTGGGTGCAGTAGTTTAACAACTATTCCTGAATTAATTACAAATAATGTTACGAACATGTCAAGTATGTTTGGTGGGTGCAGTAGTTTAACAACTATTCCTGAATTAATTACAAATAATGTTACGAACATGTCAGGTATGTTTTATGGGTGCAGGAGGTTAACAACAGTGCCTTCATTTAATATGCCAAAAGCGACAAGTGTGTCGGTGATGTTCCAGAATTGTAATAATTTATCTGATGAAAGTTTGAATAATGTATTAGCAACATGCATTACGGCTATAATATCGTCAACCAAAACTTTAAAATATATAGGTTTAACTTCTGCACAAGCAACTACTTGTCAGGGATTATCTAATTATCAGGCATTTTTAGATGCTGGTTGGACTACAGGATATTAATAAAAAGGAAGTGATAATATGGAAAATATAGTAATGATATGTGTATTAATAGCTTTTGCTATTGTGGCAGTAAGTTTAATAGTTTATAATATAAGAAAATTAGGATTAAGACAATTCGCAATAAATTTAATTTCACAAGCTGAAAATATGGCTGTAAAAAATTCAGAAAAAATGGATTATTGTATAGACCAATTTATAAAAGTAATTCCTGCACCAATTAATTTTTTTATAACTAGAGAAATGATAAGAGCATTTATACAGAAAATATTTGATGAAATAAAAATCGCCTTAGATACAACTAAAGCAGAAAAGATTGAAACTAAGGAGGATAAATAATATGACTGAAATTGATAAAATTCTAAGTATAGCAAATGAAGAAGTTGGTTATTTAGAAAAAGCAAGCAATGACCAATTAGATGATAAGACTGCTAATGCCGGAAATAAAAATTATACAAAATACATGAGAGATATGGACAATTTAAATGTTTACAATGGAAAGAAACAAGGATATGCTTGGTGTAATCGGTTTTATCGACTGGTGCTTTTACAAGGCTTTAGGATTAGATAGAGCTAGAGAGCTTTTAATTGGTTGGTCAGCTGGTTGTACACAAGATTGGTATTGGCTAAAAAATGCTGGGAGAATTGTTAAAAATCCACAGAGAGGAGATTTAATATTCTTTGGAAATTTATCTCATATAGGAATAATTGAAAAAGTGGAAAATGGTATAATTTATACAATAGAGGGCAATACTTCTAATAATGCAGAATTGGTAATCAACGGTGGCAGTGTAGCAAAGAAAACATACTCTATAAATAGTAAATATATTTATGGTTATGCAAGACCTGTATATGATAGTACTGATAATGGAGAAATAACAGAACAACCAAACGAAACCAATAATGAAATAACATATTCTTTAATAAAAAAAGGTTCAAAAGGGAATCTTGTAAGAATAGCACAAGAAAAATTATTAGCAAAAGGATACAGATTACCTAAGTGGGGAGCTGATGGTAATTTTGGGAATGAGACTGTAAATGCAGTGAAAGAACTACAAAAAGATGCAAAAATAAGCATAGATGGAATAATTGGTAATGATACTTGGGGCATTTTAAATAGCGATTTTCAAAAACCAGTTTCAACCTACCCAGGATATTTAATTAGAAAATGGCAACAATCAGAAGATGTTCGCAAAATACAACAAAGATTAATAGATTTAGGATATTCTTGCGGCAAATGGGGAGCTGACAGTATATTTGGAGAAGGTACTTACCAAGCAGTTATAAAATTCCAAAGAGATAAAGGTGGATTAAGTATAGATGGAATAGTCGGAATAAATACATGGAATAAATTATTTAATTAAGGAGGAAAATATGGCAAATTATATATGCAGACCAGTAACAGAAGTAGAAGATTATTTATTAGCTAATTTTAAAGTTAGACATAATGATATAGTTGCTGGGCAATTTTTTAGAGCAGAACGTTTAACAAAAAGCATAAAAGATAATTATACAGTATATTCTCCTGATACTATGATAAAAGCAGATGATGACATTGCAATAATATTAAACAATTCTTTTGAAACATTAGAAGATGGAAGAAGACCAGAAGGTAACCCAGATTATACTTCTTATGTATACAAAGAAGGCGAAGTTATAACTGGAGTTAGATTAGTAGAAGGACTTAAATTTGAGCTAGGAATGGATAGTATAATAGCTAATCAAGAAGTTCAAGTTGGGGGGTATTTAATCCCAGAAGTAGGAGAAAATAAACTTATATATACTGAGACATTAGAAGGTATAGATAGTGAAGAATATTTATTAATAGAAAGTTTTAAAGACTTTAGAGCTGGTGGACAATTCGGTTCTAAATTTATTAAAACAATGGTCGTTAGAGTAAAAAGAACAAATATAGAAACAAGTACTTTAGACATAAAGGCTACTCCAGCACAAGGATTAGAGATACCTTTGGCAGCTGATACAGTTGTAGCAACACTAGCAACAACAGGAGGAGAAGAGCCTTATACTTATACTTTAACAGCAGGATTACAAGATAATGACTTATTTGAAATAGAAAATGCTAGCATAAAAAATAAAGAGCAAGTGTTGGAAGCTCAAACATATCATGTTATTGTAACTGTAACAGATAATGCAGGAATAAAGAAAAGTGAAATAGTAAATATTTTAATTGATAATCCTTCTATAACTGCTATTGATATAACAATGACAGACGATATAAGAGAAGGAGAAAGTGCTACACAGCCAAATGGGCTTATTGCGGTTAATCAAGTAATTGGCGGAACTGCTCCTTATATATTATCTTTAAGTGGGGTTAATGCAAATAATTTTACTATTGATGGTATGACAATAAGAGTAAGTAATGTACCATTAGTAGAAGGAACATATTATGTAACTTTGACAGCTACTGATATAAAAGATAAAACATTTGATGAAGAATTGGAAATTGAAGTATTGCAACCATATCCAGAGATTGAAAGTGCAACAGTAAAACCAGATAGCAATTTAGCTGTACCTTTAGCGCCACACACTTCAGTTGCAGACATTCAAGTTATAGGTGGAACTGCACCATATACAATAACATTACCTGCAGGAATAAAAGATAATGATTTATTTATGATAGAAGATAGTATAAAGACTAAAGATGCTATGAATATTCCAGGCACCAAATATATTACAATAAAAGTAGTAGATACTCATGGCAAAGTAAAAACTGCAGATGGAACAATAGTTATCGAAAGCGAAAAACCAGACATAGAAAATGTTAGAGTATATCCTGTTAGCGGGCTTAAAGTAACTGTTGCAGCTAACACTAAAGTAGCAGATATTGTTACAACTGGTGGTACAGAACCTTATACTTATACTTTGCCTACTGGAGTAAGTAATAATGATAGCTTTAAGATAAGTGGAAGTGAAATACTAGCAAAAGAAGATATAGCAAATGCTGGCAGTTATGCTGTAGTAGTAAAAGCTACTGATAAATATAATAAAACAAAAAATTCGGTCACAACGGCATTTAATATAGCTGCTGAATAGACAGAAAGGAAAAAAAATATGAAACATTATGTATGTAGACCAGTAACAGAAATTCCTGAATATTTAATGTCTAACATTAGAGTTAATGAAGGAATAGAATTGACAGCCGGAGAAGCAGTAGTGCCACATATGATTGATGACGAAATAGAGGGTAATTTTACTGTATATATAACTTCTCCAATTTCCACATTAGGAGATGACCCAGCTCTTGTTTTAAATGATTGTTTTGAAACATTAGAAGATGGTAGAAGACCTGATGGAAATCCTGACTACACAACTTATATATATACAGAAGGTGAAGTTGTTGCTTGTGTTAATCTTGTTCCAGAAATGAGATTTGAAATAGGAACTGATAACTGGATAAATAGTGAAGCTTATGCAGAAGCTGGTTATCCAAGTGAAGGATATTTATGGTTTAATCCACAAACAACAGCAATGACTTATTCTGCAAGTCTTAACGATGTTAAAAGCAAGTTTTATTTAGTAATAGAAACTGCTAAAATATTAAGGTCAGGAGTAACAACTATGGATGTAAATGGGGAAATTTCACCTAATTTAATTCATACAGTAATTGCAAGAGTAAAATGCAGAAATGGTAACCCAAATGATGGTGCTATTACTGCTATAAATGCTGATGTAGTAGAAGGGCTTACAGCTCCAGTAGAAGCTGCTACAACAGTATTAACAATGACACCAGTTGGTGGTGTAGCTCCAATAACTTATGCTTTTAAAGAGCATACCACATTAGGAGCAGACAATTCATTATTTGGAATTGCAGACAATACAATAGTAGTTGGAGAAAATCCTTTAGCTGATGCTAAAACATATAAGGTATATGTTGAAGCTACAGATAGTAAAGGACATACTTACGATGAAGGATTTGACATTCCAGTTGCAGAAGCTTAGTATCTCTTAAATATGATACTTTATATACAACACTTAGGTGTTATATTTGAGAGTGAACCTTTTGGCTCACTCTTATTTTTTTAATAAATTATAGGAAGGAATTGATATAAATGGAAGAGAAAGTTAAAATAGAATTTAAAGTTGAAGAACCTAAAGAAGTAAAATTTTGTGGTGTTATGGTAAAAGTAAAAAATATATCTTTAGAAGATTATAGTACAATATTAGAAGATTTGAAAGAAAATGTATTTTATAATAATAATTTAGAAGATAAATATTATGCTTTACAATTAAGATTTAGAAAGAATATTGTTTCTCTTTGTACAAATATAGATACAGAAAATCTTAGTGCAGAAGATTATAACAGAGATGAACTTTGGCAATTATTATTTGATAATATAGACAATTATATTGAAGTAGATAATTCTATAGAGGCTGAATATAAAAAATCTGTACTTGAAAGTTGTTTTGGAATAATTGCAAAAAAAGTCCCAAGTGCTAAATCTATGGAAAAAAGTATGGATAAGTTAGTTGAAAGTATTAACAACATAGATTCAGAAAAGTTAGAATTGGTCGCTAAAAGTATAGTTTGGAACCAAATGCCTGCTTTAGGTAAAACAATTGCACCTGCTGAACATATAACAGAGACAGAAGAAACAGAACAATTAAAATTAATTAAGAAAGAAGATAAATAATGGCGACTGGTATTCATACGGATGATGAATTTCAAAAGGTCTTTGCGCCAATAGTAGATGAGGTAATGAAGGCGACTACAGATAGGGCTTATAATTTACTGATAGACCATATAAATAAAGAAGTATATGGTACGGGAGTAAATATTATGTATGAACCAACTTATGAGTTTAGAGATAAGGCTTGGGTTAAAAATATTCAAGCTGTAGCAGGGGAATATGTAAAAAAATATGTAGGTGCTATTGAATATATGCCTAGTATGATGCAGGCGCCTAGCTCTGCTTACCCATATAGACACGGTTATTATGAATATAATATTGATAATAGAGATGTTTTGGCTGACTTATTAAACGTAGAAGGTGTCGCCAAAGGTATGGGAAATAAGCAAAGACATTTATTCTGGGATAATTATGAAAAAGAACTTTCTCAAAAAGTAGGACAATGGTTATATACAGAATTTAATAATAGAGGAATAAAAATACCAGCCTTAAAATTTTTAAAACCAGAAGGTTGGTATAACTAATTATAGACTTTCTTTAATTTTCAAAGAAAGGAGATAAAATATGGCAACAAAATTTCAAATATCATTAGAAGGTATTTTGGATACAAAGACTTCCACAGCCAATATACAGAAAAGTATAAAGGAAATGGAAAAAGCATTAAGTTTGGATATTCCGATTAAGGCAGACAGTGCAAGTGCAAATCAAATTAAAGATGCTATTAGTGGAATTGGTGATGCTGCTAAAAATGCAAAGCAACATACTCAAGGACTTAGTGATATAGTTGGTAAGTTCTCAAGTTGGCAAGTTGTTGGAGATATAATTCATGGTGCTAAAGATGCTATGCAAGAAATGGTTAACCAGGTATTCGAGCTAGATGCTTCTTTGGTTGAATTTAATAAGGTTACAGATGTAACTCCTGAGCAATTAAAGCAAATCACAAACCAAGCTTATGAATTGGGTGAACAGCTTGCGAGAACTGGGAAAGAGGCAATTGATGCGGCAACTGAATTTTCAAAAGCTGGATATAAAGATAGTGCTATGGATTTAGCTGAAACAGCATTATTATATCAAAATATAGCAGATGAACAAGTTTCTACTTCTACAGCTACTTCTTTAATAGTATCTCAAATGAAAGCTTTTAATGTAGAAGCTGAAGATAGTATTAAAATAATTGACCAAATCAATGAGGTTAGTAATAATTTTGCAGTTTCTAGTGCCGACCTTGCCACTGCTGTACCAAAAGTAAGTGCTACAATGGCTCAGGCAGGAAATAGTATGTCTGAAACATTGGCACTTGTAACAGCGCGGAACGGAAATTATGACGCGGGCAAGCTTCTAGAGTTGCACGTGGTTTAAGAAGTATCACCTTGAATTTACAAGGAATGGACGATGAAGGAAATCAAAATCTTCAACTTGTAGCTTCAATGGAAAAGGATTTTAATAAATTAGGAATTACTTTATATAATACAGATGGGCAAATGAAATCGACATATCAAATACTTTCTGCATTGGCTGAAGTGTTTCCTAGTTTAGACCAAAATACTAAGAATTATTATGCAAGTTTAATTGGTGGTAGAGTTTTGCCACAGCGTATAGTAATATGCGTTTAAGTACGAACTTAATTGCTGGAAACCCCTAAAGACTTTATACTACAACATAACGATGAAATATGCGTAAGTGTGAATGTTGCGAAAGCAGAAAAAAATAAAGTATGATATATGAAAGAAATTTCTAAGTATCTATTGACATTGTATAAAAAATGTGATATAATAAAATGGGCAATCAGCAACCAAGCTCCGAATAGGAGAAGGCTCAACGACTATTCAAAAAGTGGAAACACATTAGAAGTAGGGCGCTATAGCGTGGGAGAATCCCCCTTAAATCGAAAGAGTTCGCTCCTTATATTTTATAAGGATGAAAATATAGTCTAGCAATTACGAAAGTAATTTAAGAAGGGAGTTATAGAATGAAAAATACTTTTGAAGTAAGAGCAAAAATATATAAAGAAGATGGTTACAATTTAATAAGGGAGTTATATAGAACAGATAGATATGTTTATGATGAGTTAGAAAAAGATGGATATTATTTTAAAGTATATTTAAAAAATTGGAAAGATGGCTACAGACCTAATATAGTAGATAAAAGAAATCCTTACAGTATAGAAAACATTAAAAATTTTATTAAAATAAATGGAATAAAATCTATTTTATTAAGTGATAGTTATAAAACAAATAAATCTAAATTGTTATTAAAATGTAAATGTGGAACTGAATATGAGACAAGTTGGAATCATTTTAGAAATGGTTGGAACTGGAATTGTCAACATTGTTCGTTAGTAGAAGGATGTACCACTAGATTAAATTTAGATTTTGTTAGAGAAAAAATTAAAAAAGCAGGTTTTATACCTTTATTTGACACATATCAAACTGCTATGCAAAAGCTAAAGATTATGAATAAGGATGGTTATATATTAGAGTCTTTAATTTATAATATAGACACGTTGAAAGGTAATGATATAGTTACTCCTAAAAATAGCTATTCAATTTATAATATTAAAAAATTCATAAAAGATAATAAGTATACTTGTGAACTATTGTCAAATGAATATAGAAATAAAAAAACAAAGCTTAAATTAAAATGTGAATGTGGCGAAATTTTTTATACGACATGGGACAGTTTAAAATTCCAACACACATATAGATGTAGAAAATGTAGCAAGAAACAATCTTTTTATGAATTAAAAACAGAAGAATGGCTTATGGAAAATAATTATAAATATCAAAAAGAGGTTATGTTTGAAGGGTGTAAAAATAAAAGAAATTTGCCTTTCGATTTTCAAGTATTCTTAAAAAATGGTAGATATTGTCTTCTAGAAATAGATGGGGTCTTTCATTATAGACCACAATATTCGGTAGAAGATTTTAAAAAACAAAAAGAAAGAGACGAAATAAAAAATAAATTTTGTAGAGATAATAACATACCTTTATTGAGAATAAACTATTGGAGATTTAGAGAACCATATAGTTATAAACAAATATTAAAAGATTTTTTAGATAGTTTACAACAGCCTTAATCCCTAGGCACTAACGAAAACTCAAGTTGACGTTGTAAACTCTATTCTACGGCAATTTCACTACGGCTATTAATGCTAATGAAGCAGCTATGAATAGTTCTGGTAGTGCGATGAAAGAGAATGAAACCTATATGAATTCTCTTCAAGGAAAATTAAGTCAATTAAGTTCAGCATTTCAGAAACTCTCTATAAATACAATTGATAGTGATTTAGTAAAATGGGTTTTAGATTTTGGGACTGCAACAATAAAATTAATAGATAAAATGGGGGGGCTACCAGTTGTAATAGGAGCTGTGGTGTCAGCCTTATTACTATTTAAAGGTACCTTAGCAATTGATAAAAGTATAAATTTATTTGTTAAGGGATTAACTTTAATAAAAACATCATTAATATCTATTAAAGATGCGATTCCTAATGCTATAGCTGCATGGAAGTCTTATTCTAAAGGTGTTATAACGGCTAATACTGCTATGCAAGCAGCAGCTCCTTTACTTTCATTAATTGCTTTAGGAATTACGGGTGTGATAGCTGCAGTAAATTCTTATAAAAAAGCTCAAGAAGAAGCCACACAAGCAGCAGTAGAAGATATAAAACAATATTCGCAAGAATCTAAAAGTAAAGAAGAACAGATAGAACAATTAGAGAAAAATGTTGAAAGTTTAACAAAGGAAAAAGATGCCTATTTAAAGAATGTAGATGCTCGCAATGAATTAACAAAAAACGAAGATTATTTAAAAGCAAAACAAGATGAAATAAATAAGATAAATGAAAATATAGAAGCTTTAAAAAAAGAACAAAAAGAAAAAATGCGTAGTGCAATAATTTCTGCTGAAAGTATAAAACGGAGATGTTAAATTTGGAGAAAAGAGAATTAAGGCTAGTGGTAAGACGGCTCCGGACACAGACGCAGGAGCACAAGTTGTCAAATTAAATGTTGAATTAACTAATGCTTCTTCTAACATAGGTGCTTATAATAGAAAATTACAAGAAATGCAAACTAGATATGAGGAACTAATAGCTACCAAGAAAGCAAATAATCAAAATTTTAAAGATGAACAAATTGTTTTAGAGGCGATAAAAGGTGCTATAAGTAATTTATCTGGAGAATATGAAAATGCTAAAACAAAAGCAGATGCTTATTATAATGCTGTAAAATCAGGTATGAGCTCTGAGGAACTAAAAGAAGTTGGTATATCTGAAGATGATATAAAATGGATGCAAGAATTTAATGGTCTTACAGATAACCAAATACAGATTTTAAAAACAGGCACAGATGTTAAAAGAGAAGATTCTGAAGCTACAAATGAAGTAGCAGAAATGACTGAATATTTAAATGGTGTAGAACAAGAAAATGCGGAATTAATTCAAAATTCTTTAAATACCGTACAACAAAAGAGTGATGCTGCTCAACAAGCAATAGAGGCAGAGAATAAATCCATAGATGAATTACAAAGCTCTTATACAGCATTAAAAACAGCTGTAGATGAGTATAATAATAGTGGGACATTAACATTAGATACATTTCAAGCTCTGACAGAGTTAGACCCTTCATATTTGTCAGGATTAGAAATGATAGATGGACAGCTTCGTTTAAATTCTCAGTCTTTAGAAGAAGAAATAAATAAATTAAAACTTAACTCTACTGTATCAATGCAAAATGCAGCCGCAAGAGATATAATGAATTATACAATGGGTAATACAGAAGCTTTATCAAAAACTGCTAAAAATGCTTTAGCAGGGTTAAATGATAATATACAAGATAGTGGAAATTCCGCTGACGAAAATGCTAAGAAATTGGCTAATTTTGCTGCGGGGGTTGCTTCGATAATAACGGCATCTGGAGGCAGTGTAAATGTAGATGATAGCGGAGTGCAGGCTATTGTTGGAGCTTATGAAAAAGCAGCACGACAACTATCTAGTTTTACTATTTCAACAGTTGAAGATAATAAAAAAACAAGCAAAGCTACGAAATCTTCTTCTGAAGCTTATAAAGCTACAATAGATACTCTTTACAACTATAACAATGCTTTAGACATAGCTAAAAATAGAGTAAGTGCATTAGAAAAAGAATTAAAAAATACAGACAATTTAGAAGAGCAAGAGAAAATAACTAGACAATTAGTAAATGCATTAAATGACCAAATAAAAGCTACAAATGATTTAAAAAATGCACAAACTAGCCAAATTAATGATTATATAAATCAGTTAAGACAACAAGGATTTGTAATAGATTATAACAATCAGACAAACGAATTGTATATAAATAATATGCAACATTTGGCTGATTTTTCTGGTGATACTGCAAAAAATCTTGAAAAACTAATTAAAAACATACAAAGTCTTAATAAAGATAATGTTAGTTTAGATGGCTCTGTAAGAGACCTAAGTGC
This sequence comes from Agathobacter sp., assembly GCA_963628465.1. Lineage (GTDB taxonomy): Bacteria > Bacillota_I > Bacilli_A > RF39 > UBA660 > Onthocola_B. Next base: position 15,559 of record CAVGEW010000065.1, read on the forward strand.
TAGTACAAAAGACTATTATGACCAATTGGAAAAATTTCCAGAGAAGAAACTAAAGCAATATCAAGATTTAATGAAAGATTTTCAACAAAGTCAACTTGACCAAGTTCAAGACCAAATAGATGACCTCGAACATGCTTTAGAACAAGACCCTCAATTAAAAGCTTTAAAAGACCAACTTGAAGCTATGAAAGCCCAAACTGATGAAAAAGACAAACAAGCCGAGCTTGAAGAGAAAATGTTGGCGGTTGAAAAAGCAAGAGAGGCTTTAGAAAATGCCAGACGACAGAAAACATTACAAGTTTACAGAGAAGGTCAAGGATGGGTAAACATACATGCCCAGTAATATAGTAATATATTATATATAAAGTAACTATATCGGTTAAAATCTGGAGACAGATAAGACCGAGGAAAGATTGATATATTAGAATGAATGATAAAAATAAGTATAATTATGACGATATGAAAAAATGTTTTGAAAATAAGGGATATGAATTATTAGAAGAAGAATATAGAAATATGCATGCAAAAATAAAATATATTTGTAACAAGCATAAAGAATTAGGGG
>CAVGEW010000065.1:16133-27591 GCA_963628465.1 Agathobacter sp.
AATTAGGGGTACAAGAAACAAATTTTGAACAAGCTCTTTCTTATAATAAACAATGCAAATTATGTAAAGCAGAAGATATAAAAGAGAGGATTGACAAAGAAAGACAGAAGAAAGTTCCTTTATATGTACAAAAATGTAAGGATAGAAATTATGAATATATTGGATATATAATTAAAGATAATGAAATGTGGATAAAGTATATATGTGAAGAACATAAAACTAAAGGAGTTCAACTAATAAGAGCAAGCCATTTTGATGATGGAGTAGGATGCCCTTATTGTGCTCATAAAAAAATAACAATCGAAGATTTAAAAAATGATGGAAGAATCCAAGGTGTAGAAATATTAGGAGAGTATGTTAAGAATGATGTTAAGATAAAATGCAAATGTTTAAAATGCAATAGAATTATATATATAACTCCTAATCATTTAAAAAGAGGAGAAGGTTGTCGTTATTGCAAATTATCAAAAGGGGAGAAGAAGATAGAAAAATATTTGATAGATAATAATATAAAATATTTTACCCAATATAAATTTGATGATTGTCGTATGATTAATCCTTTACGTTTTGATTTTTATTTACCAGATTATAATATATGTATTGAATATAACGGAAAGCAACATTATAAATCGGTTAAACATTTTGGTGGCACAGAAAATTTTGAAAGACAAAAACAAAGAGATAATGTAAAAAGAGTATATTGCCAAAATAACAATATTAAATTAGTAGAAATCCCTTATACTGAGTTTAATAATATAGAAAACTTATTAAATAATATATCAATATCCGTAGAGACTGCTGGTAACTGATAGCAATATCAGTTATGAAGTTACTCCCCATTTATGGGTGAATATACAGTCCGAACTCACACTATAATCTAAAAAATGAAATGTGAGAGCTAGCCAGAAATGACTAGCCGCCATGAGAGTGGTCATAAAAGTAACAGATTGATACGAAACAGACCCAGATGCAATAGCAGATGCGCAACAAGACTTAATAGATGCTGAAAAAGACTTAGAAGACACACGAAATGAACAAAGTCAAGAAGCATTAGAAAAACAAATAGAAGATATTGAAAATAGTTATCAAGACCAAATTGATAAGTTGCAAGATTTCTTAGATGAACAAAATTATCAAATAGATAAAGCTAATAGAAATGCAGTACAATCATTTGAAGAATTAGCGGCTGCTATGAAGAAATATGGAATTGATAGTGCGGAAAATCTAGCAAAAGCAAAGAAATGGCTTGATGATTACAATCAATCGTTAGCAAAAGCAAAATCAAATACTTCAACATTAGCAATGAGTGGTAATGGTATATTATATAGTTCAGAGATACAAGGTTTATCTACTGGATTAACAAATATGCCAAGTGCAGATTATTCTGGAATATCATTAAGTGGAATTAAATTTACTCCAACGGGAGATACAAATAATTCAAGTATTTATATAGATAGATTAGAATTACCAAATGTAAGTAATGCTAACGAATTTGTAGAAGCTTTAAAAACATTGCCGACATTGGCAAGTGCACAAGCAACTTCAAGAACTTAAAATAAGAAAGGAGCTTTAGAATAAATGAAAAAAGATTTACAGGGTGGATTACAGAACATATTAGATGCCATTAATAATTTAATTGAACCAAAATTGGGCAATTTAAAATATGATAGAACTTATAGGGGCAAAATAACTTCTAATGAAGGGGATAATACTTATAAGGTTTTAGTTAATGGAAAAGAATATTCTGCCATATATACTGGAAATAAAATACCTGTGGGGCAAATAGTAAAAGTAAAAGCTCCTTTAAATAATTTTTCTGATATATATATAGAAACATTACCAGGTAGTGGTTCAGGCGAAGCTGGTAATTATAATGATTTATTAAATAAACCAATTTTAAATACTAATAATACAGGCACTCAAGTTCCAAGTGCAACGGAAACTATACAAGGAACAATTTCTTTACACAAAATAAGTAAAACAGGAAATTATAATGATTTACTAAATAAACCTACTTTGGATTTTATACCAACAAGTGAAAAAGGTGCTGCCAATGGTGTCGCAAGTTTGGACGAAAATGGTAAAATAGTAAAAAGTGACTTGCCAACAGATATAGTTTATGATAGCAACTATGTTCATACAGACAATAACTTTACTACTGCTATGAAGGATAAGCTAGACAGTGTAGAAGAAGGTGCTGAACCTAATGTAATAGAGGTAGTGCAGAAGAATGGCGCAGCTTTGCCAATCACAAATAAGACAGTAAATGTGGAAGTGCCAACTAAGACAAGCGACCTTACTAACGATAACGGATTTATAAGCTCAATTCCTGTAGCAAGTGACACTATACTTGGCGGAATAAAAGTAGGAGATAATTTAAGCATAACGGCAGATGGTGTTTTAAGTGCTGAAGGTGGCGGAACTACTGATTATTCGGCATTACTTAATAAACCAATACTTAATACGGCAAATACAAAAAGTTTAGCCGTTGATGGCAATGAAACAATTAATGGTATTGTTAGTCTTCATAAGATAAGTAAGACAGGTTCTTATGAAGATTTATTAAACAAGCCAACTATCCCTACTAAAACAAGTGATTTAGAAAATGATAGTGGTTTTATTACAAATACCGTGAACGATTTAACTAATTATTATTTAAAGAGTGAGACATATACTCAGTCTGAAGTAAATAATTTAATAGGGCAAATAAAAACTATATCTATAGAAGTAGTAGATACTTTGCCAACTACTGGTGAAGATAATAAGATTTATTTAGTTCCTAAAGAAGGAAGTACGGGAGATGTCTATAATGAATATATTTGGGTAAATAATACTTGGGAACTAATTGGCACTACACAAGTAGATTTAACTGGATATGCAACAGAGGATTGGGTAAATAATCAAATAAAAGATTTTTTAACTGAAAGTCAAGTAACAGAAATTGTAAATAACTCATTGACAAACTATTATACACAAACTCAAATAGATAATTTATTAAAAGATAAGGCTAATACAGGCGATATTCCAACTAAAACAAGCGACCTAACCAATGATAGTGGTTTTATTGATAATTCAGTAAGCAACTTAACAAACTACTATAATAAAACAGAAACATATAATCAATCTGAAATTAATAATTTATTAAGCAACAAAGCCAACACTGGTGATATACCTACAAAGACTAGTGACCTAACAAATAGTGGAGACGGAACAACAGGTAGTAAATATATAACAAATAGTGAGCTAAATACAGAACTAGAAAATAAACAAGATAAAATTACAGGTGGTGCTACAACTATAGTTACAAACGACCTAACAGTTAATAGGGCTTTAATTAGCAATTCTAATGGTAAGGTAGCTGTATCAAGTACAACCTCTACTGAACTTGGATACTTATCTGGAACTCGTTCTAATTTGCAAACACAAATAGATGCAATTACAACTGAAGGTGGTCAGCCAAACGTAATAGAAGTCGTACAAGAAAATGGAACACCTTTAGAAATTACTAATAAAACAGTTAATGTTATAGCTCCCACAAACCTTGTCAATGGAAATGCTGAAGGTTCATTAAGAACTGTTGGTTCTGAGGAAGAAAGTAGTACTTATAGTTTAGGTGAATATGCTTTTGCTGAAGGTACTAAAACAGTTGCTACAGGTCAAGGTTCACATTCTGAAGGTTTATTTACGGTTGCAGGAAGAAAAGCTTATACCATATTGCTAGGAGATAGTACAACAAAAACTTACTCATTAAGCAGTGTAGCAAAATTAACTACAGATATGTCTTATTCTATAAAATATGGAAACAGTACTTCATATAATGTTTCTAAAATAACAAATATAGATAAAACCACTAATACTATAACCGTTGCTACTTATACAGAGTTGTCTGAAGATGATAATTATTTATTTATTGAGAATGTCCCAGATATAGGAGATGTGTATATATCTACTGGGAGGGGCTCTCATGCTGAAGGCTATAGGACTTATGCAGTAGGTGACTATTCTCATGCTGAGGGTTATGCTACAGAAGCTTCTGCTGCTTATTCTCATGCCGAAGGTATTTCTACAAAAGCTTCTGGTGACTATTCTCATGCCGAAGGTGGTGCTACAAAGGCTTCTGTTGCTTATTCTCATGCTGAGGGTTGTTCTACAAAAGCTTCTGGTAGCTGTTCTCATGCTGAAGGATTTGAGACATTAGCAGGGGGGAAGAATGGACACGCAGAAGGTAAAAATACTATATGTTATGGTTCTGGAAGCCATGCAGAGGGAACTTATACAGAAGCGAACAGTGATAGCCAACATGCACAAGGAAAATATAATATTGTTGATTATGCTGACCAATATGCTCATATAGTAGGAAATGGAACGGCAAATAATGCTCGTTCGAATGCACACACGCTAGATTGGGATGGTAATTCTTGGTATGCAGGCGAAGTTTATGTTGGTTCAACCTCAGGAACTAATATAGATAGCGGTTCGGTTAAATTAGCAAAAATAACAGATGTCCCTACTAAAACGAGTGACATAACTAACGATAGCGGCTTTTTAACAGAGATACCAATAGCAAGCACTAGTAGAGTTGGCGGAATAAAAGTAGGAAGTAATTTAAGCATAACAGAAGATGGCACGCTTAATGCTGAAGCAGGAGGAGTAACAAGTTACAATGATTTGACAAATAGACCAACTCTAAACACAAACATAACAACGAGCCAGCCAGTAAGTGAAAGTGAGTTGATTACTGGAGAAATGGTATTGCACAAGATAAGTAAAACTGGTGACTATGGAGACCTGAATAACAAGCCAACTATCCCTACTAAAACAAGTGATTTAGAAAATGATAGTGGCTTTATTACAAATACTGTAGAAAATTTAACAAATTATTATTTAAAGAGTGAAACATATACTCAGTCTGAAGTAAATAACCTAATTGGGCAAATAAAAACTATATCTATAGAAGTAGTAGATACTTTGCCAACTACTGGTGAAGATAATAAGATTTATTTAGTTCCTAAAGAAGGAAGTACGGGAGATGTCTATAATGAATATATTTGGGTAAATAATACTTGGGAACTAATTGGCACTACACAAGTAGATTTAACTGGATATGCAACAGAGGATTGGGTAAATAATCAAATAAAAGATTTTTTAACTGAAAGTCAAGTAACAGAAATTGTAAATAACTCATTGACAAACTATTATACACAAACTCAAATAGATAATTTATTAAAAGATAAGGCTAATACAGGCGATATTCCAACTAAAACAAGCGACCTAACCAATGATAGTGGTTTTATTGATAATTCAGTAAGCAACTTAACAAACTACTATAATAAAACAGAAACATATAATCAATCTGAAATTAATAATTTATTAAGCAACAAAGCCAACACTGGTGATATACCTACAAAGACTAGTGACCTAACAAATGATAGTGGCTTTATTACAAATACCGTGAATGATTTAACTAATTACTATTTGAAGAGTGAGACATATACTCAGTCTGAAGTAAATAATTCATTGACAAACTATTATAATAAAACAGAGACCTATAACAAAACGGAAGTGGATAATTTATTAAATAATAAGGCTAACAAAAGAGATGTGATGGTTGCAGGAGTGAACAGGAAAAGTTGGACTGTTTCTGAAAGCTGGAGCAGAGTTAATCTATTACCCCTTCAGTATAACAATTATTCAGGTAATGGAAAATTAATATACACTACTAATGGTATACAAATAGGCACAGGAGTTACAAAAGTATTAGCATCTGCGTCATTTAAAGGAATAGATTATTCAAAGTTCCTAGGAGATGTATACGTTAATATTATAAGAAAAAGAGGAACAAGTGAATCACCTGTAGCAGAAATATACAATACACATTTTGATACAGTATTTTTTTCTATGAACATTTCATCTATAATTTTGGATGTTCAAGAGAATGATTTGCTATATCTTGCTTTCGGTTCTGGTGCTGGAGGGACTGGCGAAGTGCTAGGAGCTTGGTTTCGTGTGGAAGTTTTAGAATAGGAGGAGAAAAATATGGGAAATCCAATATTAAAAGAATATACAGAAGAGCAAAAAAGAAATATTCTTGCTATATATCCTACCATAGAAGAATATGAAAAAAAAACTCGATGCGAGAATGCAAAAGATTATCTTAGTAATACCGATTATACAGTAATTAAAGCATACGAATATTCTATAACAGGAAAAGAAATCCCAGAAGGATACAAGGAAATATTTGAAAAGAGAGAAGAAGCTAGAAAAGAAATAAGAAAATATAAAGAATAAATGTTTTTAAATTAAAAGAAAGGAGGAATAATATGGCGTTAACACAACCAATTCTAAATTCAATAGCCGCATTTGATGCAACACAAGAGCATATATTTAGTTTTATATCTATAGGTGGCGACCAGGTAACTGGTAGCCAACTAACTATATATGATAACGAAACTGGTACAAAAATATATCAAGGCAATCATACAAGTTTTAAATTTGAATTTCCTTTAAGTGCTGATATATTAACAAATGGTAAATATTACAATGCTACTATTTCTACAATTAATAATGCTGGGCAATTTAGTGAACCAAGTAATCCGGTCGCTTTTTATTGTTATACAGAACCAGTTTTATCAATAACAAATATTCCAACAGGAAGTACAATTGAACAATCTAATTATATGTTTCAAGGAAGTTATTTCCAAAATGAAGGGGAACTTTTAAACGGGTACCAATACACTTTATATAATAGCAACAAAGAAAAAATAAGTCAGTCAGCTATATTATACGATGGGTTATATCAATATACTTTTTCTGGAATGTCTAATGATACTAGTTATTATGTAGAGATTAGTGGAGTAACAGTAAATAACACACCTGTGAGTTCTGGACTAATATTATTTACTATAAGATATATACAACCTGCAAGTTTTGCAATATGTGATTTAGTTAATAATTGTCAAAATGGATATATACAAATATCAAGTAATATTGTTTCTATTGATGGTAAGTCAGAACCAGACCCACCTAAATATATAGATAATAAAGAAGTGGATTTAACAGACAATGGAAGTTGGGTACAATGGGATGAAGGATTCGATATACAGAATGACTTTACAATGAGAATATGGGGAAGAAGTTTTAAAGATGATGAAACTATAGTAACAATGAAAAACGAATTAGATACAGAAACTATCCCAAATAGAATAGAAATGAAATTTATGGAAACTAGCATTGTGGAAACTTTGCCTATGTATATAGAAGCACATAATAATATAGTAACAACAATAAATGCAGTAAATGAGAATATAGAAAATTTAAGAATAGGTGGAAATAATCACCAAAAAAGTGCTCCTACACCTGATATTCCTGTCGAAGTATATTTTGCAGGAGATATTGGAAATCAAATAAATATTCCTAATACAACTGTATCTTATAGTGAAGGAACATATGTGGCAACCAAGCCTGAAAACAATTATATTTTATTACCAAATAGAATTTATACGTTAAGTTTTAACTATACTGTAAATAACTCTACAACAGATATTTATTATGGTATAGGATATGGAACTAAAGAAGCATATGTAGGGGATTTGGAAATTAATGGCAGCGCAGACATTCAATATGCAACACAAAATACAGGTTTTAATAGCGTGACATTTCAAACACCAGCTACTTTTACTGGGACAGATATACCATACTTATGGATAAAATTTGCTAAAACAGTAATATTAGCAACAGTTGAAGTTGCAATAAGTAATGTAAACTTGTGTTTTGGAAAGTATGATAAATATCAAGAATATAATAAATATAATGTTCCATTTAAGGTATTAGGACAAAATTTATTTAACTATGAAAAATTGCTATATTTGACAGATAATAATACAACACACGAAGTTATTTCAAATGGATATTCAGTAAATCCAATAACACAAGGAGAAGATAGTTATGTATTAATTGGTTATACAAATAATTTTATTGTCGGAAATAAATATAGACTTTCATATCAAACTTTGGGTAATTTAAAGTCATTTGAGCTATATTCTGTAGAAAAAGGTACTATAAATATTAATGAAGAGATTAATATGGTTAATGGAGTATTTATAGCCCCAAGTAATGACTATGATTTTGCATTAAAATTCGAGTTAGATAGTGCTACTACGGATAATTTAAGTATTTGGAATATACAAATACTTAGTGGAGAAACAGAAGAAGATTATTCTCCTTATGAAGAGAACGGGGTTAATATGATATTTGATTTTCCACTTAGAAAAACAGGTACAGTTCAAGATGCTATAATATTAGATAATGTAAACTTACTTAACCCTGAAACATTAAGAGCAAATGTAAAACCAGATACAAGCTATTATTTTAGCAATAATACAACAAATAATTATTTACTTGAATTTTACAATATAGAAGGAAACTTGATAGATAGTGAAGATATGGGGAAAGGAACATTTACTACACCAGACAATTGTTCTTATGTAACTTCAGAAGATTTTACTATTGCTAATGTAAAAACAGAGCAATTACAAATAGAAGAAGGAAATGCTTTTTCTCAATATTATCCATATATAGAAGCTCCTAGTGTGGTGCAATATATAGGAGAAATAGTATTAAATGGCACAGAAAATTGGGTTAAAAGTGAAAACTATGATGGAAGCTTTTATGTTGCAAATTTAGTTCAAGCGAAAGCTTTTGCTCCTATATTGTGTAATTATGCTGTTGACAGAAATATAAACAACACTTCTGAAATAGCAACAAAATACGAATATGGTTCTGTATTTATACAAGAAAACAATGTTTTAAATTTATGGGTTATGCAAACGGGAGCCACTTTACAGCAGTTTAAAAATTGGTTATTAGATAAATATACAAATGGAGAACCTGTAAAAATTTATTATCAATTGAGCGCACCACAAGTGTATTCTTTAGATAGTAATTATGCAAATACATTAAGACAAATTAAAACACAAGTAGGAACAAATAATATATTTATAGATGGTCAATATTCAGGAGATATAAAATTAAAATATGCTAATGAATATACTGACCAAGAAACAAATGCAAATTATGTTATTTTAAAATGTTGGAATGAGAATACTATTCCATATATAATTCACAGTAACTATATAATAGTAAAATCTTCCAAAGATAAAATATTTATATGGACAAGAAGAAAAAATAACATATTTGATTTAAAAATAGAAAATCTAGGAGAGGAGTAGGAGTATGATATTTTTAGGGTATGATTTTTTGAGAGATAAATATTGTTGGCAACCTACTCCAACAAATCTTACTAATATAAATAATATAAGGATAGAGAACGGAATATATAACCACTTTAATGTTACAAAAGATGTTGATTTTGGGTATATAACAGAATTGCCAGAAGAGTGGAATTTACAAACACAAATGGATGCAAATTTTGAAGGAAATATTAGAGCAGGTAATATAGGATATATATTAGCTCAAATTAGTAGCATAAAAGTTAAAAGAAGAGTTAAGGGAACATTTGATTGGGTCACATTGTTTACAGTTCCTATTGACAAAGTTAGCGATGTTGATTTTGTTAGGTATGATTATATAGCAAAAAACAACGAAACTTATGAATATGCTATTGTTCCAATAATAGGTAATACTGAAGGAGAATATTCAATAAATAGTATTCAGTCTGAATTTTATGGTATATTTGTAACAGATAACAAAGTTAATTATAAATTCTTAGAAGGAGCTATTTATTCAGGAAACGAAAAAACTAATCAAACAGGTGTATTCGAGCCATATGGAAGTAAATATCCAGTAATAATCAAAAATGGTATATTATCTTATAATAAAGGTACAGTTTCAGGAACAATAATAGTCTTTGATGAAAATGAAGAACTAGACAGAGAAGGCACAATAAAAAGAATAAAAGCAATAGAAGACTTTTTATCAGAGCCAAATGGAAAGATATTAAAAGATTTTAACGGAAATATTTGGTTGGTAAGTATAACTGATAATATACCTATGAATTATTATAGTGAAGTAGGTATGGGATTTGGACAAATAAGTTTCAATTGGGTTGAAATTGGCGATGCTAATGATAACAATGACTTATATTATAATAATTTAATAGAAAATATTAATTAGAAAGGTGGTGATTGCAGGTGGCTGTAACTCCTACAAATGAAGATTATCAACTTATTCAAATGAAAACTAGAAATAACAAATTAAAAGTTGAGTTATTAAACTTTAATTTTCAAACTATTAATTACTTAGAAGGAAATACAACTGGGGGAAGTATAACGGTAGATGCTAATTCAGACATAAGGAGAAGTTGTAGTATTGATTTAGTAGTAAATAGACAATCGTTAGCTGTTGCAGAAAATAGTGAGATTTGGCTAGAAAGATATGTAAAGATTTATCAAGGAATAGATAACCCTAGAACAAAAGAGACTGTTTGGTGGAATATGGGAATATTTCTAATTAATAATCCGAGCAGAACCTTTGATATTGTAACAAATACTTTAAGTTTTGAAGGTTTGGATTTAATGTCAAAATTAACCGGAGCAAGAAACGGACAATTACCTGCAATGGCTACTCTTGTTCCCGCGGGGTCAAACGTAGCTGATGTAGTTAGAGATACTATAACTCAGTTAGGTGGTTTTTCTAATTATTTAATTGAAGATATTGGCAATACGGTTCCTTATGATATAAAAATGGATACCGGAGCTACTATATATGAATTATTAGTTAAATTAAGAGATTTATATTCTGATTGGGAAATGTTTTTTGATGTAGATGGAGTATTTCACTTTCAGCAAATTACAAATGGAATAAATGAACCTGTAGTAGTAAATTTCAATGAGTTAAATCAAAAATTAATAACAAGTGAGACAGTAAATTTAGATTTTGAAAATGTTAAGAACAATATAATAGTATATGGAAGATTATTAGATGATGGGACACAAGTAATGGCAATAGCGAATGACAATATGGAAGATAGTCCTTTTTCAATAGATAAAATAGGAGAAATTAACTATATTGTAAATGATGAACAAATATATTCAAACAAATTAGCTCAAGATAGGGCTAATTATGAGTTATTTATGCATGCTAGAATGAATGATAATATTACTTTGAATACAGTTCCTATACCTTGGCTTAATGATGTTAATATTAAGATAGCATATACTAATATAGAAGATAATATAGAAGGACAATTCTTAATTAAAAGTTTAAGTATTCCTTTAGATATATCTACGCCTTTGAGTATAACTGCAATAAAGGTATATAATAATCCACTTATTAATGTTCAGGTTGAACAAGATATGCAAAAATGGCAATTTATTTTTCCTAATAGATTTGGTATTGCATATGATATTTCTAATTTCGCTAACGACATTCATGTCGAAACTGATAGTGGATATGAGATAGTTTATTTACAAGTAAATACATTATCTGGTAAGAATTATAC
>CAVGEW010000066.1:0-1029 GCA_963628465.1 Agathobacter sp.
ATATTAAAGCGCCAAATATAAGATTTTTAAAAGATAATATATCTTTAGAAACACAATTTAAATTTAATATTATGTATGATGGTTTCAATAATAGAATAATTGTGCCTTGGTATGATAAAAAAGGAAATCTGGTTGGAGCAAGTGGAAGATATAATTTTAATGAATTAGGGAATAATCCAAAATGGAAAGCTATGATAAATTTTTCTAAAGGAAATTTCCTTTATGGAATGTTTGAGAATAAAAAGGGGATAGAAGAGGCTGGCTATGTAATAATTGGAGAAAGTGAAAAATTTGTTATGCAATTAGATACTTATGGCTATCACAATGGTTTGGCTTTGGGTGGTTGTAATATAAGTGATACACAGGCAAGATTAATCAAGTCACTACCTATTGACAAAATTATAATAGCACTAGATGAAGGGCTAAATCTTGAGCATGTGTTGGAGCAAGCAGATAAATTAAAAGGCGGTATATTTAATAGCAATAAGGAAATTTATGTTATATTTAATAATGATTACAGTATATTGCCACAAGGAAGTAAAATGGCTCCCACAGATACAGGTAAAGAAAATTTTGAGATATTGTTAAAAAAATATTGTTATAGAAAGGAGTAATTACGAATTTTTGACAGAAACGGAAAATTTTTGTAATACAAGGAAAATTATGGAAGATAAAGAGTTGTTTTTAGAATTATTAAAAAATAAAGATAAATATATTGTATTAATAGATAACGATGATGTATATTTTACAACTAAAGAAAATTATAAAAAATATAATGAAAATATAGATGAAGAATGGAAAGGGTACAGTTTTAATAATTTTGGTTATGAATTATTAAACGAAGTTTTTCAAGCATTAGGAATAGATAGTGAGTTAGTATAAGGAGGGATTATGAAAGATAAGAAAAAGTTTGGAAGAAATCTATGGTCAGAAATAATAATGCAACTACCGTTAAGAATTTTTGCAGTAATGAAGCAAGAAAAAGTATCATTTATAGAATTGAAAAACATAAGAGACAACTGGGTAGAA
>CAVGEW010000066.1:1039-25346 GCA_963628465.1 Agathobacter sp.
GTCATAAATCATAGTGAGCAATTAGAATATAAAAATCATTCTTTTAAATTTGGGATTTATGGTGGTCAATTTATTTTATGGGATAGTGATGATAAAACATTAGGTTCATTTTCGGTTGAAGAAAAAAATCCGCCAACAGAAGAATTCCTAAAATGGATATACGAGACTATTGAGAAATATATTGAAGGAATAATACATTGTTCCGATTGCGGTAGAGAAATAAAGAAGAATGAAATAGCCGGTAGATATTTTGCAGGTATTTATTGCAAAGAATGTTGGAATAGAGAATGGAAAGAAAGAGAGGCTAAAGAAACTTATGATTAATGAAGATTTTAATAAGCTAGAGCCTAAAGAAAAACTAAAATATTTAAGAGATAATAATATTGAAGTTTATTCAATTAGTAAGTTGGGAACTTTAGATGAATGTTACTTAGAATATAAATTAACCTATATAGACAAATTACAAGGTGAAGATAATGTTTATGGTTTTTTAGGCAGCAAAGTCCATAGTATATTAGAAAATAAAGTAAACGGGAAAGATATAAATTTTACTGAACAATTAAAAGACGATTTTAAAGAAGCTGAATTTTTGGGGTATAATTTTCCAACAGACAAAATGAAAGAAAAATGGGAGAATGATATTTTAAATTTTGCTAAAGATTATAAGGTTCCTCATTATAAAAAGTCTGAAACAGAAAAATTATTTGTCTTTGAAATGGATAATAAATTTATTCAAGGAATAATAGACTTACTTATATATAATGAAGATGGCACAGTAGATATAATGGATTATAAAACTAGCTCAAAATTTTCTGGTAGTGAATTACCTATAAAAGGTCGCCAACTTATTTTATATGGATTAGCAATGGAACAACAGGATTATAAAGTTAGAGAATTAATGTGGAATATGCTAAAATATGTTCAGATTAGTTATAAATTAAAGAATGGCAAGACAAAGACAACTATAGCCGAAAGGGGATATATAGTAGAAAAGCTACAAAACGATATTTCAAAAGAATTGAGAACGTTAGGATATAATGAATTTGAAGTTGAAGCTATGATATTAAGTGGGCTAGAACAAAATAGTTTAGAAGTATTTCCAAAACAAATACAAGATAAATATATAATTGAAGATTATATAGTAAAATACGATTTTTCAGAAGAAAATAAAACCGAATTGAGAATGTTTGCAGAAGCCAAAATTAATGAAATAGAAACAATGAAAAATAAAGAAGATTATTGGGAACCAAAACAAATAACTAAATGGAATAGTTTTTATTGTGAAAATTTATGTTCAAGAAAAAAACATTGTCAAGCATGGCAGGATTATAAAGAATTACAAGATAGAATTAAGGAAGAGGGGAAAGAAGGACAATTCCAAGAAGAATTTGATGATTTTTCAAAAATATTTTAAAAAAGGTATTGACAAAATTAATAATATAGTGTATAATATAGACAATAAATTAAAGGAGGGTTATAGAATGTTAAGAAAGATTAGTACTATGAAAGAATTAGAAGACATTTGTTATGAAGGATTAAGAGCAGGAGATAATTCAATTGCTGTAGAAATCAGTATACCAGGTAGAGAAGGGAATAGCGAGTTCATAATAACAAAACGCCAAAATATAAAAGGGAAATTAAATTATTATAAGAAATTTTATAATGATAGCTTGGTAAATGTAAAAAACGAAGCTATAAAAATATTAAGTGCTGGGCATGGAAATGTTGATTTATGGGAGGAGAAAGATGAGTAAAGATATACTTCCAGAAGATTTTTATAAGAAGAATTTATTTTATGATTGTGGTGACAAATCTATGAAGGCTAGGTTGGGTTTTCTTCCCAGCTCATTATGGAAACCTGATATTTCTATTACAAAATTTCTGAAAGAATTAATAAATGATAAAAGTCAGGCAAGAGAGACTTTAAATTCTAATAGAAGTGATAGAAGACATGGCGTAAATAATGGGAAATGTAGTGTTTTTAATCCACAATTAGCACAAATGATTTTAGCGGCTTATGCACCAATGAACGGTAAAATTTATGACCCATTTGGAGGTGGCGGAACAAGAGGATATATCGCAACTAAAATGGGTTATGATTATACAGGAGTAGAAATAAGAGAAGAAGAATATAATAGAGTTTTAGCTCAAATGAAAGAATGGAATTTAAACTTTAAATTTATTCTGGCTGATAGTGTAGAATATAAACCAAATGAAAGTTTTGATTTTATATATACTTGCCCACCATATTATGATTTAGAAGTATATAGCGATATGAAAGAGGATTTGTCTAATGCTCCTTCTTATGGAGAATACCTTAATATGTTGCAAAAGGTACTTGAAAATTGTTATGATGTTTTAAAGAAAGATAGCTTTGCGGTATTTGTTGTTGGAAATTTTAGGAATAAAAAAGGCGAATTGGAACACTTAAACGGAGACCTAATTACGAAGGCAAAAGAAGTTGGATTTAAACTTTGGGATGAATTAATATGGATGGGTGCTTCAAATGTCGCATTAACTAGGTGTGGAAAATTTGAGAAAAATAGAAAATCTGTTAGAATGCATGAGTATATTATAATATTAAAGAAATAGGAGGTTTATATGAAAATAATTAATCCAAAAATTGAAGTTGAAAAATATGATGGCAAGAAAATAATGAAAAATATTGAAAGAGCATGTAGAACATGCTATCGCTCGGAAGGAAATATTACAGATAATAGTTATAAAAATTTATTAAAAAACTGTATAAATAGAGGACATGAGTCAGTATTAGAACACGAGAAAATTACAGTTAGAATGACTTGTGATATTGGTGTTTATAAAGATTTAACAAGACACAGATTTGGAAGTTTTTCAATTGAAAGTACTAGATATTGTAATTATGGTAAGGATAAGTTTGATAATGAAATTAAGTTTATAGCCCCTTGTAATATGGATGAAAAAGAATTGTTTAATGAATGGTATAGTGCTTGTACTGAAATTGAGCAAAGGTATTTAAAAATGGCTGAATTAGGTGCTACACCAGACCAAATGAGAATGATACTTCCACATTCAACTGCTTCACAAGTAACAATGACAGCAAATATAAGAGAATGGAGACATATATTAGATTTAAGAACAAAGAAAATGGCTCACCCTTCTGTTAGACAAATGCTCATACCTTTATTATTAAAATTTAAAGAAGATATGCCAGAGTTATTTGGAGATATTGAATATGATACAGAATTTCCTAAGGAATGGTATGCAGAAATATCAGATATGGAGGATTAAAAATTATGGTTAAGTTATTTAGAGCTTTTTCTGCTCAAGAAATAGAAGATAAAGTTAATGATTTTATAAAGCAAAATTACAACTATGTAATTGATAACCTTAGAGTATATCCCATAACCACCAATCAAAGAATAAACCCAGAATATGTGGCTTATATAGAATATTGTAGAAATAGAGAAGAGGAATTTAATTTATGGAAGAAGTAATTAAAATATTTAAAGAATTAAAAGAAAGCTCAGGTAAAAGACTTCAAGAGATATTAGAAGAACACAAAGATAATCAAATGCTTAAAGATGTTTTATATTTCGTATATAATCCATTTATTGTTACGGGACTATCAAGTAAAAAAATAAACAAAGACCTTTCAGATATGACTATTATAAAAGTCCCAATGCTCAATGACCCAAAATTTGATATAACTTACATTTTTAACTATTTAATAGACCACAATACAGGTAGAGATGAAGATATAGCATATGTTCAACATTATTTATATTCTTTGCCTAACGAAGATAGAGAAATTTATAAAGAAATATTTACTAAAGAGTTAAAATTGGGTGTAACTTCAAAAACTATAAATAAAGTATTTCCAAATCTAATTCCAGAATTTAATGTTATGTTAGCTGAAAAATATTGGGATAGAATGGAAGAATTAGAGAAAACAAATCCAGATATAATAATAAGCCAGAAACTTGACCGGCATAAGGTGTGTAGCAATAGTTGATAAGAATGGAGTTAAATTATTTTCTCGCCAAGGGAAACCAATAGAAGGATTACATGATTTAGAAGAACAGCTTTTATGGTTGCCATTTGACTGTTATGATGGGGAATTACTATTAAATAAAGATAATATACCTTCGAAAGATTTATACAGAGAAACAGTTACAGTTGTTAATAACAAAGACCAAGATAAAAAGAATATTGTATTTAATATATTTGATACTTGCGAAATTAAAGAATTTGAGAATGGATATTGTGCTACGCCATGCATAGAAAGAAAGAAGGTTATTCAAGAATTAGAAGAGCAAATGAAACCAGATTGGTGGAAGTCAGTTCCTATACTATATTATGGAAAATATGATAAAGACATAGTCCAAGAAGAACTTAACAAACAAATTGCGCTAGAACACGAAGGTGTTATGGTTAATATAGCAAATGCACCTTATGAAGCTAAAAGAACTAAGAATATTTTAAAAGTTAAGGCTATGCAAGACTGTGATTTAAAAATTGTAGGATTTGAAGAAGGAACTGGAAAGAATAAAGGAACTTTGGGCGCCATTATAGTAGATTATAAAGGGTTTGAAGTTAGAGTGGGTTCTGGATTTACCGACCAAGATAGAGAATATTTTTGGGCTAACCAAAATGAATTATTAGGCAAAATAATTAAAGTACAATATTTTGAAGAAACTACTAATAAGAAAGATAATTCTTTAAGTCTAAGGTTTCCAGTGTTTTTAGAAATAAGAAATGATAAGAGTGAACCAAGTTATTATTAGAAAGGATAAAATAATGAGTGATTATGTAAGAAAAAAATGCGTAAGATTTAAAATACCACAAAATATGCTAGAAGAATTAAAAAATGATGGCGATTGGTTGAAGGATTTATTATTAAATAAATTTCAACTGGAAAATAATTATAACATAAAAAATAACTTTACAATCAATAATGGATATGATTACGATAATCGTAAAGAAGATTATTTCTTGGATTATCAGCTAGATTATGAATATGGAGCAAGTGGAGATTTTGAAGATGTAAGACTATTAACGGATACGGAATTTCAAAAATATTCCAGAATGTTTGCAAAATATTTTAATGAGATAGGCAGAGATGAATTAAGATTGGTTCATTATTGTTATTATAATGGGGTTGATGAACCAAGTGTATATGAATTTGAAGAGGTTTAAATATGGATAAGATAGATATATGTGAGCAATGTGGGCATATATTAACTCCTATATATTTTAAAGCTGAATACAAAAACAAATGGCGTTATGAAGTAAGCTATTTACTATGTGAAAAATGTGGAAGTAAAATAATAACTGATGGTGATTATAAAGCTTTAGAATGGCATTATGATTATAAAGGAGAATAAATATGGAAATAAAATTTCGAAGAAAAACAATTTTAGGAAACGAATGGGTTTTTGGGTCATTATTAAAAATACCCGCTCCTCCAGCTTGTTTTGGGAAAAGTTATGATAAATATTATATTCAATTTCCAGACCCAAAATATATGCCTGATTGGGGTATGCCATATGCGATGGTTCAAGAAGAGATAAGACCAAGAACAATAGAGCAGTACACTGGATTGCATGACAGAGATGATAAAGAAATTTATGAACGGAAATATAATAGAATTTTCTTATGATATTTATACTGGAAATTTTGACACAAAAGTGGCGAAAGGAATTATTGAATTTGTAAATGGAGCATTTTATATAATACCTTTTGAGATAGAGAATGCAAAAATAGAAGATGTAAATAATGAAGAGTGGTTTTTATTATATTCGGTAAATACGGATAGTTTGAAAATAATTGAAGATATTTAAAATCATAGAAAGGAGGATAATATGGGATATTTACGGAGAAATGTCTAAAGAAGATTTAGAAAATATAGGATATGTGGAAGAAAATAATAAGTGTCCGAAATGTGGAAGTGAAAAAATTTCAATTTGTAAAGGTGTTGAAATTGAAGTAGAAGAGAATTTATCCACAGGTAAAGTTTTAAGCAGAGGTAGAGTTGGTTCTACTACATTTTGGTTGTATAAATGTAGAAAATGTGGATGGCTAAGCGAAACTTGCAGTGAATAGGAGAATTATATGAAAGTAATGGTAAAAAATGGAAATGTAGGCACACTTGTTGGTGATTGTCATGTTATATTTGATAGTCATGACGGTTATTCTTATACCGTGCCTGCTAATGATATAGTTAAAGCTTGGAATGATAAGGAGTTCACAGAATTTATGGAAGAAGTTGATGAAACTTCTAAAGGAGAAGAATAATGGAATATATTACTTTTAAACAATTTATTTATACTATTAGTATTAGAAGTTGTTATACATCTCCTATTACTGGAGCAGAAATAGATGATGGCAATATGCTTAGAGTTTATTATGGAATAGAATATGACAAAAATAATTATATAGATATAGATTGGTATGATTATTCTTGCAAAAATACTGTGTGGAAAACATTAGAAAAATATTTAAAGAAAGAAATACTAGAAAGTGTTGTAACTGATTTCTCCTTCAACCAAGATTTATGCTGTATAGAGGTTTATACTTACGCTAAAGATGCTATGCAAGAAAGTCTAGAAGAATATCAGAATTAAAGGAGAGGTTATATGAACAAAAACGAGCAAAGCCCTAGGGCTGTAGAGAATGGTAAAGAAGAAATAAAAGAATTGGAACTCTTTGAAGGCATTAAAATAAATGTTTACTCTGACGGAAGAATAGAAACATTAAAACATTGTTCAATTAGAAAGAATGGGAGGATAGATAATAGAAAAGGTAAAATTTTAAAACCTGGAATTGATAAATATGGATATTTAAGAATTATTATTACGAATAAAGGAAAGAGAAAAGAATACTTAGTTCATAGATTAGTAGCCATGGCTTTTATTCCAAATCCTGATAACAAACCTACTGTAAATCATAAAGACGGAAATAAACAAAATAATAATGTTGAGAATTTAGAATGGGCGACACATAAAGAACAGAAACAACATGCAATAGAACATCATTTATGCGACTTTAATATAAAAGGACTAAAGAAGGCAAATGAAAGAAGAAGTATTAAAATATTATATGATGGGGAAACATATAATTCGATAAGAGAGGCAAGTAGAAAAACGGGTGTCTGCCAGAGTACTATAAAACGTTATGGAGAAAAATTAAAGAAATAATATAATAATGATTGTTGTAAAAGTTTTAGAAAAAATATTTAAAAATCTATTGACTTTAAATTAAATTTATACTATAATATAAATGTGAAACAAACTCAAAGTAAAATAGACAAAATGTTTCACAAAAGGAGGTATAAAAATGAATGATATTCAAATATTAGAAGATATGAGAGATGAAATAAATGGCTGGTTATGGGACGAAGATGATTATCAAATGAGAGCCAAAGCTCAACAATGGTTTGATGCCTTAAATTGGGCTATTAAGGAATTAAAGAATAGAGATAATTATGTTTCAAAACAAGTAATTAAAGATAAGATAAATGAGATAGAGAAATTAAGAATGGTGGTTAATTGCGCAATTAGAGGTTGTGGAAAAACAGCGGCTCAATATTATCAAATAGGAGAATTGGCGGTATTAAAAGAGTTATTGGGTGAAGAAAATGCTTAGTTATCTATGTTTTAAGTTAATAGTCTTTAGTGAGGATAGTTATGTTTCTGAAAGGATTAAATTTTGGGCTGGGCTTATTGGTATGTTGGGATTATATCCAGCAACATTGTTAGATATTAGCATTATAATATCTGGTACACTTTTATTTTTAAAAATAATAGGAGGTTAAAATGGATAAGGTTGAATTACACAAACAAATCTGCGATGGTTTGAATAAGTTATATAAAGATAAAAACCATGATTATGGAGATAGTGTTCATGATACTTTTAAAAAATATGGTTTGACTTCATTTTTAGTCAGAAAGGAAGATAAATTAAATCGTGCTAGAACTTTAAATAAAGTCGAAGGAAAAGTTAAAGATGAAAAGATAGAAGATACTTTGTTAGATTTAGCTAATTATGCCATTTTGGCAGTCATAGAGTTAAGATGTAGGGAGGCTGAAAATAAAGATGAAGATTTATAAGAGTAAGCTGATGAGAGTGATTAATTTTATCAGAAATGAAGGTAAATTTGAGTATGGAGATATGGTAAGGATAAAAAAATTAAAATCAGATTTTGGGCTAGAAAATTTCTATGTCCAATATGAAGGACAATTAGGAATAGTGACTTCCATATCTTATGATAAAAAAGACTTTATATTTGGCGTAAAATTTGAAGATGGAAATCATATTGATTTTAAAGCTAACGAATTGGAAAAGATACAGCCTGAAGACCCACTTAGATATAAGAAATTAAATATTGAATATTAGGAGATAAATATGTATATAAAAAATATATCTATATGTGTGCATAAAGCAAAATACTATCACAGTCAATGGTATTATTATATAATTCCTAGAAGAATAACACTCAAATGCAATCCGCCAATATATAAATGGTTATGGTTTGTGATAGGTTTTGATAAAAAGGAGAATAATTATGAAAGATAATGAAGAGTTAAGAAAGTTAATTGAAAGTAACCCAGATTTGCCACTAGTATTTACTGTGCCTACAGAAAATATAGACTATGACTATACAAGTTGTGTATTCCAATATTCAAGTTGCTATGTTTCTGAAGTATATTTTGATGACGAACATTATACAGATGATGTAGAAGACATGATTGATGATTATAGGGACAGATTAGCCGACGAGGAAGAGTACAAAAATTTATCAGACGATGAATTTGACAAGGCAGTTGAAAAATATGTCGATGAGAATATTGAACATTATAAGGCTATAGTGGTAAGTATTTATTAGGAGGTTATTATGGGAACTGGAATAGATGATATAAGTAAATTGAACATAAGTATTTGCGACCATAGTTTTGCAGAAGGATTACAAGAAATAATTGGCAACCTAGAAAGTATTTATAATAATTATGATTTACATTGTATGAATGATGGTGTTATAAGATTGTATGGTGAAAAGAAGATGCTTGGCGAAGTAATTCAGTATTTAAAGAAATGTTTATAGATTAGAGGTGAGAGCATGGAAGAATGGAAAAATGGTGTACAAAAAGTAGGTTTTAAATATGTTTATTCGCAAGAATTATTGGATTGGATGGATAGAAATTATAAAGAGTTTAGAACAAAATACGATTTAGCTAATTATCTAGGAATAAGTACATCGGCTCTTTTTAGAGCTTTAAGAAAATTTAAACCAGAAATAGAAAAGTATTTCTTAGAAAATAAAGATACATTACTTGTTCGAGACCCATTAAGATATGCCGGAAAACATATTGGGCATTTAACTATATTACAAGAATATAAAACAGAACAAGGGAAATGGAGATATAAAGTAAAATGTGACTGTGGTAAAGAATTTACATGTAGTACTTTAAATGATAAAAAATATTTAGCATGTAGGTCATGTGCTATGAAAATGACTTTTCAAGAGAAACCACACATAGTAAGAAAGAAATATAACACTTATGAAGAAAAAGATGGCTATGTATTAATTAATAAGAAAGTTAAAATAGATAAAGAAGATTTAGAGTTAGTAAAATCTTACAATAGATATGTTTCTATTAATTCTGGCGGATATGCATTAATGTGGTTTAATGATAGGGAACTTTTTCTTCATAGGTTGATTTTAGGATTGCCACAAGCATATAATCCAGACGATATGTTAATTGGTGAACATATAAATGGAGACAGATTAGATTGTAGGAGAGCTAATCTTAGGATATGTAAAAAGTCTGAAAATCCTATTAATTGCAAGAAATATAAAAACAACAGTAGTGGGCATAAAGGAATTTATTGGCACAAGAAGAATAAAAAATGGACTGCTTCTATATTTTATGATAATCAAAGATTATATTTGGGTTCTTTTGACAATTATGAGGATGCAGTAAAAGTGAGAGAAGATGCAGAATTAAAATATTTTAAAGAATATAGGAGGGATAAACAATATGAATAATTATATAGTTTATCATTTGCATAGTATGTTAAGTAACCCTACAACTATTATGGATAGTGTTACTCCTTATGAATTATATATACAAGAAGCTGTAAAAAATGGTATGAAAGCAATAGGCTTCTCAGAACATGGGAACATATTTAAATGGTGGGAAAAGAAATGTGCTTGCGAAAAAGCTGGGCTAAAATATATTCATGGCATAGAAATGTATATTACTAAAGATTTAAATACAAAAATTAGAGATAATAAACATTGTTGCTTAATTGCAAAAAATAAAGAAGGTGTTATGGAACTAAATAAATTAGCGACATTATCTTTTAATGATGACCATAGATACTACAATCCTAGAATTTCATATCAAGAATTAAAGAACACAAGTGATAACATAATAATTACAACTGCTTGTCTAGGTGGAATATTAAATTCTGGAGACAAAGAATGGGAAGATGATTTTATACAATTTTTATCAAAAAATAAAGAGAGATGCTTTTTAGAAATTCAACACCATAACGATAGCAATAAAAGGCAATCTCGTTATAATCAGAAATTATACGAAATTTCGCAAAAGACAGGAGTAAAATTAATTGCAGGTACAGATACCCATTCTCTAAACGAAGAATATGCAAAGGGTAGAGAATTAATGCAAAAAAGAAAGCACATTGTTTTTGAAGAGGAAGAAGGTTGGGATTTAACATTTAAAAACTACGATGAGCTCATTGAAAGTTATAAAATTCAAAATTCATTGCCAGAAGAAGTATATAAAGAAGCTATAAACAATACTAATCTTTTATATGATATGGTAGAAGATTTTACTATGGATAAAAGTACTAAGTATCCTAAAATTTATGAAAATTCTGAAGAAGTTTTTAAGCAAAAAATCAATGAAGCTGTCAAAAATAATGAACATATTAATAAGTTATATTCAAGAGAATTAATAAACAAAACGGTTAGAGACGAATTTGAAGTATATAAAGCAACAAAATGTATAGATTTTATGCTTATGCAAAAATATTTAAGAGAGTGGGAAGAAAAAAATGATATTCAATGTGGTTTTGGCAGAGGGTCAGTCAGTGGTTCTTTTATCGCATATTTGTTAAAAATCACAGGTATGGATAGTATAAAGTTTAATCTTAATTTCTTTCGCTTTCTCAATCCCCAGAGGGTTACCAATAGTGATATAGATACGGATTACAGCAAAAAAGACAGAGAAAAAGTAAAGGAGTTTATTCTAAAAGACCATATGAACTTGCCTAATATTAACACTTCTGAAATTATAACTTTTAATACAATAGCTTTAAAAGGAGCTATTAGAGACATAGGTGGAGCATTAGATATGCCTTTGATAGAAGTGGATGCAATATGCAAATCCCTAGATAACGATGCAAAAGAAATGCCAGAAAATCTACAAAGAAAATATCCTGAATTAAGCAAATATGTAAAAATAGTGCAAGGTACTGTTACTTCAGTAGGGACTCACCCAAGCGGAGTTTTAATAAGTTCACTTCCAATAGAAGAAACGGTTGGGTTATGCCGAATAAAAGATTGCGATTACCCTGTAAGTGATATTGACATGCATGAATTGGATGATTTAATGTATGTAAAATTAGATATTTTAGGATTGGATAATATAGGATTAATCAATGACACCTGCAAAATAATTGGTATTCCAAGATTAAACCCAGACAATGTTAATCTGGAAGATGAAAAAGTTTGGGAAGATATTGTGAAAGATACAACTCTAATATTTCAATGGGAAAGTGAGTCGGGAAGTGCATACTTAAAGAAATTTATGTCAAAAAGCACTTTAAATAAAGCGAGAAAGGTAAATCCTAATTTTTCTATGATAAAATGGTTCTCTTTTGGAAACGGTTTAATTAGACCAGGTTGTGCAAGTGTAAGAGAAGATATAGCAGCAGGAAAATTTCATGATAACGGATTAAAAGAACTAAACGACTTCCTGGCTCAAGAAGGTGGAATTGTTGCTATGCAGGAAACTATAATGCGTTTCCTAATGAAATTTTGCGGTTATAACAATGCGGAAAGTGACACAGTTAGAAGAGGAATAGCAAAGAAAAAAGGGACTGCTCAATTATTGCCTGAAATAGAAAGAAGGTTTATCGAATATACTTCAGAACATTATAATGTTCCTAAAGAGAAATGTCAAGAGATTATTAAACCATTTTTACAATCAATTTTAGACGCTTCTTCTTATGGATTTTCATGGAATCATAGCGATGCGTATTCTTGTGTAGGGTATATATGCGGCTATTTAAGATATTATTATCCTTTGGAGTTCTTAACGGTTGCTTTAAATATTTTTGCAGATAAAAAGGAAAAAACAAATAGTATATTAAAATATGTAAAAAAGAAAAAAATTAAATTAGAAAATCCAAAATTTAGATTTTCAAAAAATGAATTTGCTTGTGATAAAAATACAAACACTATTTATAAAGGTTTATCTTGCGTGAAAGGTCTTTCAAAAACGGCAGGCGACAAACTTTATACCCTAAAAGACAATCAATACGCAACTTTTCTTGACCTTCTAATATCTTGTAAAGAAATAGGCGTAGGAATAGCGGATATAACAACTCTAGTAAAAATAGATTATTTTGCTGAATTTGGCAAAATAGGCAAGCTTTTAAAATTCATAGATATTTATAATGAATTATACGGAAAGAAAACACTGAAAAAAGATAAAGATTATCTGGTAAAAAAACTATTCTTAAAAGACTATTGTAGCAAAGAAACAGATAAACAATATAGTGGCTTTGATAGTTATAGCTGTTTAACCGCCCTATTTGACAAACTGCCAAACACAGATATATCTTTAAAAGACAAAATAAATTATCAACTAATGTATTATGGCTATACAGATATAGTTGATAAAAGAGCCAGCCAAACTATCTGGGTTGTATTAGACATGAAAGATAGAAGCAAGAATAAATATATAGACTTATATAGGGTGGCGACTGGCGAACAAACTAAAGTAAAAATGAGAGCAAGCACCTTTGATAACGACCCTTTTAAAATTGGCGACCTATTAGACATTCCTTGCTTTAATAAAGGAGGTAAATGGATATTAGATAATAATACTGGCAAATGGGCAAGGTCAAGTACTCAATTTGAAGATATATTAAACAATTATAAAATTATAGAAAAATAATTTAAAATACCTCTTGACATTTAACCTAATATATGCTATAATAGTAATAGATTAAATTAAGGAGGTATTTTATATGAAAAGTTGGGGCTATCATAATTATCATGAAGAAGATAAAGATTATTTGTTTGGACTTATTACAGACCTAGAATTTCATAAAACAAGATTTGATGATATAGGTTGGCAAAGAACTGGCTGGGTTAGAAGACTACACTTATTTAGAGAAGAAGGTATGACCAATGATTGGTCTAGGTGGAATATAGGCGACAAGGCTGATGCGGGTATTATTGGCGAAAATAATTTTGAAAAAATATTAGAAATATTATATAGCGAAGTAGAAAAAATGTTAAGGTTGCATTTTACTATTGAAAATAATTATGGGAATAATTTTCTTAATTTTAAAGATTATATAGTAATAAAAAGAGGGAATATAAAATTGCAGGATATTCAAATATTAAAAATAACTAGAAATCATATTCAAGATTTCCCCTTTAATCCTATTTATATAAAATATAATATTGATAATAATGGGAAGATTACTTTTAAAACGCCAGTCTTTGATAATGTATGGGTGAAAGGCAACTATCTTTATGAAATATGTGAAGCTTTAGATAATTACTATTTTTGTAAAGATGATTTTAGAAATGGGAAAGATAATATTTATTTAGGAGGTTGAAAAATGGGAGATGACATTCAAAAATTTGAAGATATTGATAAAGAAATGTTACTAGATACTTTAAACAGCGTTATTTGGTATAATGGCATTTATGATTTTTTATTTAAAATAAAAGATGAAATCCAAAAAGGAATAGGAATTGATGATGTGGGGCAATATACACTAGGCGGATATGAAGATAGACATGAGCCTATAGATGAACAAGAAGAAATATTTTGGATGATTTTAGTTTTATTATTTGGGGATTATGGCACAAGTCCCAGACGTGGTTGGCTATATATAAAGAATAAAAATGGAATATTGAAATTTTTAAATGTAATTCTACAAGACATAAAGGAGGACGAAAATGACTAAAGATATAGATTACGAAGAGAGAAGTCTATGTTTAATTGGAGAAATAGACGAGGATTTTTCTAAAACACTTATTCAGTTCATTATAGACATAAATAAGTATGATGACAAAAAAGAAAGAAAAGAAAAAGACTTTAAGCGTGAACCTATAGAATTTTATATGACTACGCCAGGTGGCTATGTTGACCAAACTCTTGCTATGTACGATGTAATTAAAAATTCTAAAACACCAGTTTATTTCTATATTTCTGGAGAATGTTGTAGTGGCGGATTTATACTTATTGGTGCAGCCACAAAAGTATTTGCTTATAAAAATACACAACTAATGTATCATCAATTAAGTACAAAAATACCTTACTCTAAATATCAGGATATAAAAGAAAATTTAGATATGTTAAAACATAATGAAAAGCTTTTGGAAGAGTTAGTGTTAAAGGATACAAAAATTACTAAGGAGTGCCTAAAAGAAGTAAATGAAAAGAAACAAGACTGGTGGATGGATACCGAAGAAGCATTAAAGCTCGGAGTTATTGATGAAATAATAGGAGGATAAAATGAATATTGTTTTATTTAGTACAATTCTTTTTATAATCTCTTGCATTGCCATTTTATCTATATTGTATTTGTTTTCTTGGGTTATAGAGGTAGATAATTATTCAAAACCTAAAAGGGACATATTTTCTGATGGAGAGGCTGGTGATATTGTTATAGAAAGGAGCAATGGAATGAAAGAAAAAATAAGGAAAGTTTATATTAAAACTAGTGGAAAATATGTTGAGATGCCTAATGCTGAAGGAGTTTTAGGCATAGGAGAAGATGGTGATATAATTTATTCCTATGTAAGAAAAAAGAAAAATAAGGAGGAGAAAAATATGAGAGAAATAAAAGTTGGAGATATAGTAAAAGTGTTTAGTGATGTAGGAGAAGATTTCGACTATGAAAAAACATTAGGAGGTATATGGACAGTAGAAGAAATAAGGCTTGAAAATTCTACCAATCATAAATATGCAGTACTTAAAGAAATATGCGACCGACCTTACCTTTTTAATTGTGAATTAGTAGACTATAAAGAATATAAAAATTTTGTATCAAAAAAGAAAAACAAAACAGAAATGACATTAGAAGAAGTATGTAAGGAACTTGGCAGAGATATTAAAATTGTTAAGGAGCATTAGTATGAATGATGTAGACTTTTATTTATATGATTTAAAAACAAAATTTGATAAAATTAACCCAAAAGAGTATTATTTAAGTTATTCTGGTGGGAAAGATAGCCATTTGCTATATTGGTTTATCAAGGAATATGCTCATATTGATGGGATAGAGGTAGTGGGCGATAACACCTTTATGGAGTTCCCAGAAATTAGAGATAGAATTTATAAATATTCAGATAAGGTGTTATCGCCCACATTAAAACCAACTGAAATAAAGGAAAAATATGGAATACCATGTTTTAGCAAAGAACAAGATTTTTATATCTATTACTATCAAAATGCTTTAAGAAAAGGCAAACAACCAGCTAAGACAATCCAACAAAAAATATTTGGGATTTATGATAAAGGATTTAGTGGGATTAGCAAGAAGGCAAGAGAATATGTTTTGTCTGGAAATGCGCACCAAATAACACATTTATGTTGTTATTATTTAAAGAAAAAGCCTTTTCACGATTACGAAAAAGCAACTGGTAAAAAAGCCATATTAGGAGTAAGAAGCGAAGAAAGCTTATTAAGAAAAACTCAATATACAAGTTGTTTTACTTCTTCGGGGAAATTCACTCCTATACATGATTTAACTCAAGAACTAGAAGATAAAATCATAAAACAATACAATATAGAAGTGCCTAAAATATATAATTATGTTAGCAGAACACGGTTGCGCGGGCTGCCCATATTCAAGTTGGAAAGGTGAAACTGAAAAAGAACTAAAACTAATGACAGGAGCGAAAAGAGAATATGTAATAAATCTGTTTAAAGAAAGTTATGATGTTTTAGGTGTAAATTATAAAAAGGAGTAAATTATGGAATTTATAGGTAATGTAAAAGATTTATCCTTAAAAGAGCGGAGAGGTTATAGTTAATCTCTCTACTCGAAACCAAACAATTCTTGAAGAACTAGAAAAGCTCAAGAATAATAAAAAAGAATTAAATATAAATATAAAAAGGCGAAGCCAAAAGCGAAATCTTGATAGCAATGCTCTATGTTGGCACTTATGCGAAAAGATTGCTAAGGTTACTAACTCGAACAAAGATTTGGTTTATTTAGACATGATAGGCAAATATGGCGTGTTTACCCATGTAATTGTTAAGCCAGAAATTGTAGAAAAAATGAAAGAAGAATGGCGACTTGTTAAAGAGCTTGGAGCAGTCCAAATAAATGGTAAAAAAGGCATTCAGCTACAATGTTATTTTGGTAGCCACACTTATACACAAGCTGAAATGTCAAGATTATTGCATGGGATTGTAAATGAATGTCACGATTTAGGCGTGCCAACTCCAGAAGATAACGAACTTGAAAGTATGATACAACAATGGGGAATTTAAAGAATATTTACAAAACATATTGACATTCAATCGAAAATATGTTATAATAGATATATCAAATTTAATAAAGGAGGAATTAATATGAAATTTGAAGTTGGAGACATAGTAGGAATAAGAAACGACCTATCATTAGAAAAATATTATTCTATTCATTTATCAAGAAGCATGGTATTAAATAAAGGGAAAATGGCAAAAATAATTTGTGTCGACTCACATGATGGTTCTTACCAATTAGATATTGATGATGGTCAATGGTGGTGGTCTGAAGATATGCTTGAACCATATACATCTAAATTTACAAAATCAGATTTAGAAGATGGAGATTATTGTATATTTAAGAATAAAACCAAAGCAATTAAAATAGGCGAATATGTAGTAGCGGATGGCGAGGGAATACCATTGAAAGAATATAACGACAAGCTTGAGCATAACTATAATTCAAATTACGATATATTAAGGGTATATAGAACAACTAAATATAAAATCATATATAAAAATGACGAAATATTAGATAGCACAGAAAAAAGATATTTGGCAGTTGTAATCGCACCATTCAAAGATAGAATAAAAAGCATAACCAAAATAGATGTCGGTGACAAGCAATATATAACGATTAAACAGAAGGAAAGTCTTTCTGATGGGAACATAGCGTTGCCATATTTTAAGTCAGGAACAATGTATGTAGGAATGGAATCTAATAAAGAATATACTTTAGAGGAATTAGGTTTATAGGTGACATTATGAATAATAAAAAATTGATAGAAAAATATCCTTGGTTACAAATCAGAAATGTTTGGACTGGAGAATTAGTTGAGCCAGAAGATTATGAGTTTACATGGATAGATGATTTACCAGATGGCTGGCGAAAAGCTTTTGGCTTGCAAATGGTTGAAGAATTAGATAAAATATTAAGAAAAGCTAATTATCAAAGCAAATACCAAATAACCCAAATAAAAGAAAAATATGGATTTTTATGTTGGTATGACAATGGCGTTCCTATAACCGTTTCTGATGAGTATAACAAATGGCTCGCTAAATACGAAGAGCTTAGTAAACATACTTGTTTGGTATGTGGTGAACCAGGTAAAATTGATTATACACAATACTGGCTAATGCCATTATGCGATAAACATAGAAAGGAGGAGCTATAAAATGGAAGATAAAATGATACACATTTATAAAGATATTTATGCTTGTTATGCTGATTATTTAAATTGGATGCCTTATAAAAAATGTAAAATCACAAAGACAGAATATGAAAAAATGACACCTAAAAAACAAGAAACTTGTAATATTGGAGATATTTATTACAAGAGCTTAGAGAAGTATTATCCTAGCTTAGGCAGTCTTATAGAAGGAGTAATAAGAAACTTTGACAGAGAAATCGCACCAAAAGTACAAGAATTGGAAGATTTTACTATTGCATTTAATAAAAAAATAGATGATGCAGTTAAAGAAATCAAGAAAAATCTAAAAGAGGTAAAGTGATATGGAAGATGATTATCCAAAAGATATTAGAAAATGGGCTCAAGATTTAGCTGACAAATTAGCAGACCATATTTCTAATTTAGATTTATCAGATTATCTTATGAAGGAGGAAGATAGTATGACAATAAATGAGATTAAAGATTATATAAATAGTCACGAATTTTATGATATAGAAGATTTATTATATGAAGAATTTGGTGAAAATATTGATATGAATTATATAGAAAATCTTGATAGTGATGAACACCGTTGGTTTACAGTAGAAACAAATGTCTATGAGTTTATGGAGGGAAGTAAATCATTAGGATATTTGGCAATAAGTGCAGTAGGCACAATAAAGAGTGAAATGATGGGAGTAGAAGATTGTGGAGTTACATTAGAAGCTTCTAATGTTAAAAAGGTTATTAGAGAAAGTTTTGAAATAACTAATGAGTAGTTGCAAACATTTTACTATACGTTCTGAAAAATATAAAAAATATTATTTTTGTCGCCTACACAAAAAAAGAATAGACCAAAACGAATGTGATAGTTGCCAAGATAAAGAATATAAACAATACAAACAAATGAAGGCGAAAACAAATAGTCTTAAAAAAGCCGAGGATGGGCGTAGAAGCATTTTACAATCTGATAAAGATAAATGTTATGTCTGCCATAGAAAATTGCCATTAGACACTCATGAAGCCATTGGTGGAATGAATAGATTAACCAGCATAAAGTGGGGACTAATACTTTACTTATGCAGAGAGTGTCACTCGGCTTTGGATTTAGACCAAGATAAGAAAGCAGAATTACAAGTGCTCGCCCAAGAAAAATTTATTGAACTTTATGGCTATGATAAATTCATGGAAGAATTTAAAATGGACTATATAGAAAAATTTAAGAACAGAAAGGAGAATGAAAAATGGAAGAAGGAAGAGGATTAAATGTAATAACAATTCCAATGGAAGAATATAAAGAACTTCTTATTATAAAAGGGAAATATGAAGAACTTAAATCGCAAGAATTATATAAAAAGCCATGTACAAGTTCGCCTACTTTCCAAGTAAAACAACCATAACTTACAAAAAGAAAGGATTATAAAATGAACAGATTAGAAATATTTTCAACTGAATTAAATTTAATTAAAAATTTAGAAATAAGAAAATTTGTAGAAACTTGCTTAAATGAAGCACCAGAATATTTCTTTACGGTAGCGGCTTCTTCCACTGGCAAATATCATCCAAGCTACGCTTTAGGTGAAGGTGGGCTAGTTAGACATACTCAAGCCGCTACAAGAATAGCATATGAATTATTTAGAACTGAAATGTTCCCTTACAATTCAGACCAACAAGATATTATTATAGCAAGCTTAATATTACATGACACTTACAAACATGGTCTTAATGGTTCAAGATACACAGTAGTAGAACACCCTATTATAGCTGCTGAACAAGTTATGAAATCAAAAGGAACAATTAAACAAGAGTGGAGAGAATTAATTTCAAACAACATAAAAACTCATATGGGTAGATTTAACACAGATTACAAAACAGGAAGAGAAGTATTAGAAAAACCCAAAACAGGTATGCAAAATTTTGTTCATATGTGCGATTATCTCGCTTCACGCAAATGTTTAGAATTTAACTTTGATGCAGAATTATCAAAATAGGAGGAATACTATGAAATAATTATATTGTTTATATGATTTAAATCTAAAGATAGTAGGCAAATATAAGCCTTTATTTGGGAAAGAAAAAGATATAGAATATGAATTTGGACATCCTGTAAATGATTATAAGGTATTTTCTGAAGACAGTGTTAAAATGGAAGTAAAGAATTATTTTCGTAGCCAAGAAGCAGAATGGTTGAACACCTTTAAAGAAACATTAAATGATGACAAAATTGTCAAATTCTATATACCATTTACACATAGTGTTTTATTTTCAGATATTACTAATGTGGAAATAAATGGGAAATATAGACCCGCCACTATACAAGAATGTATTGAAAATATGACACCTATAGAATTTAGTGAAACCTATGAAAATAAAATACAATTAAATATAGGAGGTGAATAATATGGATAGATTTTTATTGTGGAATGATGACAACCACGACCCTGTTGTTTGGTTAAATATGGAACTTATGGGTACAGATAGAGAAGAAATATTAAGAAACGTTTTATATTCTGAGCCAAAACCTTCAAATAGCCAAGATTGTATTATTAAAGAGATTTATCCTTGAGATTTTGAAGACGACTTAAATGACCAAGATTTTGATAGGCTTTTTGATTGGTTCCAAAGTAAGCCTAAATTTACCGAAAAACAATGGCAATTAATTTTTGAAGAAAATTGGAAAGAATTAATAAAATTTTTATAAATTTTACAAAAAGTATTGACATTCAATCGAAAATATGTTATAATGTATTATAGAGTGTTTTTATAGAATACAATAGACAAAAATATAAATATAAAGAAAGGTGATGACTATGAAAACACAAATAAAGGTGTTAAAAAAGAATGGCGGTATCCAAGATTTTGATGGAGAGAAAATAAAAAAAGCCATTAACAAAAGTGAAACAAGAGTATGCATAGAACTAACAGAAGAGGAACAAAACAAAGTGGTAAATATTATAAAGAAAAAACTACAATATAATACTACTCCTATTCCAGTTAGTACACTTCACAATATGGTAGAGTGTGCATTAGATGATGTAAGCCCTAAAGTAGCAAAAAGTTATAGAGAATATAGGGATAATAAAAGTAGTTTTGCATCAATGTTGGATAAAGTATATAACAAAAAACTATCACTAAATTTTATAGGCGATAGAAGTAATGCTAATGCAGATAGTGCTCTAGTTACAACTCAGAAAGCTATTGTTTATAACGAATTAAATAGTGAATTTTATAAAAAATTCTTCTTAACTAGAGAAGAAGAACAAGCTATGAGCGAAGGTTATATTTATATACACGATAGAGGTTCAAGACTAGACAGTATAAATTGTTGCTTGTTTGATATGAAAAATGTTTTAACTGGCGGATTTCAAATGGGAAATTTAGATTATCAAGAACCTAAGACAATAGATGTTGCATTTGACTTGATAGGTGATGTGTCTATGAATGCCGCAGCTTGCCAATATGGAGGATTTAGCATTAGCGAAATAGATAAATTATTAGCTCCTTATGCAGAAAAATCTTATAAAAAATATATTTTGGAATATGAAAATATCATAAAAGATATAGATGGAGAATGTAATCCAGATAAAGCTGACAAGTATGCTTTTAATAAAGTAAAAAGAGATATTGAACAAGGTGTACAAGGATTAGAAATGAAATTTAATTCAGTTGCCACAAGCAGAGGAGATTATCCTTTTACTAGTATCAGTTTTGGATTAGGTAAATCGAGATTTGAAACTTTAATTTCTTCTATATTCTTAAAGGTAAGGAAAGAAGGACAAGGGAAAGAAGGGTTTAAACATCCAGTACTATTTCCAAAATTAAGTTTCTTTTATGATGAGAATTTACACGGAGAAGGCAAAGAATTAGAATGGCTTTTTGATGAAGCAATAGATTGCAGCAGTAAAGCAATGTATCCTGATTATATTTCTTGTACTGGAGACGGTTATGCCCCAAGTATTTATAAAAAATATGGAATAACAATAAGTAGAATGCGGATGTAGGGCAAATTTGAGCGCATGGTATGAACGTGGTGGTATGTATCCAGCAGATGAAAATGACAAACCAATATACGAAGGAAGATTTAATTTGCGGAGCTATTTCTTTGCATTTTCCTATGATATTAGCTAAAGCAAAACAAGAAAATAGAGATTTTTATGAAGTATTAACGTACTACTTAGAAATGGTAAGAAATATTCATAAAAGAACATTTGAATATTTATCACATAAAAAAGCAGGAACAAACCCTTTAGGTTTTTGTCAAGGTGGTTTTTTAAATGGATATTTTGACCCAGAAGAAGAAATAGGCGAAGACTTTCTTAGACCTATGACTATGAGTTTTGGAATTACAGCTTTAAATGAAACGAGTATTTTATATAATGGAAAATCTATAGCTGAAGATAACACTTTTGCAATTGAAGTATTAAAATTTATAAATGATTATACAGAAAGAATAAAAAAAGAAGATAATATTCTGTATGCTATATATCGGAACTCCTGCAGAATCACTTTGTGGACTTCAAATAAAACAATTTATAAAGAAGTATGGTATAATAAAAGGCGTTTCTGATAGACCATATACTACAAATTCATTCCATTGTGCTGTATGGGAAGATATTACTCCAATTCAAAAACAAGACAAAGAATATCCAATGTGGCATTTGTGTAATGGTGGTAATATCCAATATTGTAGATATAAATTAGGATATAATAAAGAAGCAATAAAAACAATGGTTAAGAGAGCTATGAAGTTAGGATTTTATGAGGGTGTTAATTTACAATTAGATTATTGTGAAAAATGCGGTCATCAATTCATAGATAGTGATACATGCCCTAAATGTGGTAGCTCAGAAATTACTAGAATAGAAAGAATGAATGGTTATCTTGGTTATTCAAGAGTAAAAGGTAAAACTATGTATGCAGACCACAAATTAGCCGAGTTTAAAGATAGAATAAGTATGTAGGAAGGTGTAAATATGAATTATCACAATATAACACACGAAGATATGCTAAATGGTGATGGTTTAAGGGTTGTTTTATGGGTAGCTGGTTGTAATCATTATTGCAAAGGTTGCCAAAACCCTACAACATGGGATATAAATGGTGGAATATTATTTGATAATAATGCCATACAAGAAATTATTGAAGAATTATCAAAAGACTATTGTAGTGGAATAACTTTTAGTGGTGGCGACCCATTGCACCCTGAAAATAGAAAAGAAATACTAAATATTATAGAAAACATAATAAAACCATATTTCCCAAATAAAACAATATGGATTTATACTGGATATAAGTGGGAACAATTAATTGATGATAAAATATGTAAAAAAATTATTCAATTAACAGATGTTTTAGTAGATGGAGAGTATACACAAGAACTTAACAGCCCAGATAAACACTGGGTGGGCTCTTCAAATCAGAGAGTAATAGACTGCAAAAAATCATTATTAGAAAATAAAATAATTTTAAAGGAGGATTAGCATGGATAGAGGAGGAAATGTAATGAAGCGACTACAAGAGCATTATGATTATTTAATAAAACAACGGACATGAAGTTGTATTTTTGGCTCACCAAGGTTCTTATAATTATGGTTTAGATTATGAAAAATCTGACATAGATAGTAAAGCAGTCGTCCTTCCTTCTTTTGAAGATTTTGTTCATAGTAAATCTCCTTTTAGTTATACTTATGTTCTTGACAATGAAGAACATATAGACACAAAAGATGTTCGCAAAATGTGTGAAATGTGGCAAAAAGAAAACATAAGTTATATAGAATTGCTATATTCAGATTTTATAATTGTTAATCCTGAATATAAAGATTTAGTAGATGAATTAATTAAACACAGAGATGATATTGTAAATATAAATCCCGACCAATTTTTACGTTGTATTTCAGGTATGAGTAAAGAAAAAGTAAAAGCTTTGTGCCACCCTTATCCAAATCTAATGGAAAAGATTAATAAATATGGATTTGATGGCAAGCAATTATCTCACTGTGTTAGACTAAATGAATTCATATTAAGATATGCATTTAATAAAGAACCCATTAAAGATTGTTACATTTCTACTATGCCTGAAAAATTAATAAATTTAAAGAAAAATCTTAATCCAAAAGGAACAGATTATTTGCCTGTAGAAACTGCTATAGAATTATGTGATTTTTATGATAAAAACACCTATGATATTGAACAAAAATATTTAGGGCAACCTATTAATGAAGATAATTTAAGATATTTAAATGACTTTAAATGTCAGACCTTAAAAAGATTTTTCACGAAAATTTTACAAAATGGAGAGATATAATGAATTTTGATATATTAAAAAATAAAGATAAAGAAGTATATAAAGCTCTAATTAAAGAGAAAGAAAGACAAGAAAATTGTTTAGAATTAATAGCTAGCGAAAAC
>CAVGEW010000067.1:0-17261 GCA_963628465.1 Agathobacter sp.
CTGTCTCAACCATAGACTCGGTGAAATCTTAATACCTGTGAAAATGCAGGTTACCCGCGACAGGACGGAAAGACCCCATGGAGCTTTACTGTAGCTTGATATTGAAGTTAGGTAATTTATGTAGAGGATAGGTGGTAGACTGTGATGTATGGACGCCAGTTCATACGGAGTCGCCCTTGGAATACCACCCTTAAATTATTTGACCTCTAACTTACTCCCGTTATCCGGGAGGAGGACAGTGTCTGGTGGGCAGTTTGACTGGGGCGGTCGCCTCCTAAAGAGTAACGGAGGCGCTCAAAGGTTCCCTCAGATTGGTCGGAAATCAATCAAAGAGTGTAATGGTATAAGGGAGCTTGACTGCGAGACCAACAAGTCGAGCAGGTGCGAAAGCAGGACATAGTGATCAGGCGGTAGAGAATGGAATTGCCGTCGCTTAACGGATAAAAGTTACCCTGGGGATAACAGGCTGATACCACCCAATAGTTCACATAGACGGTGGTGTTTGGCACCTCGATGTCGGCTCGTCACATCCTGGAGGTGGATTCGCTTCCAAGGGTTGGGCTGTTCGCCCATTAAAGTGGCACGCGAGCTGGGTTCAGAACGTCGTGAGACAGTTCGGTCCCTATCCGTCGTGGGCGTAGGAAAATTGAGGAGAGCTGTTCCTAGTACGAGAGGACCGGAATGGACATACCTCTGGTGTATCTGTTGTAACGCCAGTTGCAGTGCAGAGTAGCTATGTATGGACGGGATAACCGCTGAAAGCATCTAAGCGGGAAGCCTCCTCCAAGATGAATTTTCCCATTCTTCGTGAAGTAAGATTCCTTGTAGACTACGAGGTTGATAGGCTAGAGGTGGAAGCGTAGTGATACGTTGAGCTGACTAGTACTAATAGATCGAGGATTTAACTTAAACAATTATTCTTAAATTAGATGAATTATATCATTGCATTATCGGGTTTTTTAAAGGACAAAATCCTTTATTGGTGACGATAGCTTAGGTGATACACCTCTTCCCATCCCGAACAGAGAAGTTAAGACCTAATACGCCGAAAATAGTGTAATGCTAAGATAGGGAGTCGCCAGTTTTTTTTTGCCCAAAAATATTTTACAAGTAAATTTTGTCAAATATCAATATAGTACTTGTATTATTTATTAATTATACATTATAATAGAAATAGGTGATTAGAAATGGATTATAAATACACATCAAGATCAGTTGATGATACAATTAGAATTGCTCAAGATATAGAAAGCGAAAAATTTCCCAATATGGTTATTTGTTTATATGGAGAGCTAGGCAGTGGAAAAACTGTATTTACAAAAGGATTTGCTCATGCTTTAGAAATAGAAGAAACGATTACAAGTCCTACCTTTAATATTATAAAAGAATATACCTCAGGCGAACTTCCTTTATACCACATGGATGTATATCGTCTTGAGGAAACAGATGAATCAATAGGCTTTAACGACTATTTTCATAATGACGGGATTACCATTATAGAGTGGGCAGACATTATCGTAGATAAATTACCAGAAAAAAGATTAGATATTAAGTTTAAATTGATTGATGAGGATACTAGAGTACTTGTATTTGTTCCTCACGGGGAAGAATACGAAGAAATATGTAATGCGGTGTTATAAATGAAGACTTTATTCATAGATACCCATCTAAATGATATATTAATCTTTCTTTTAGATGATGGACATATTATATCTCAAAAGGAAGTTATAGGTCGCAAAAATAACAGCGAAGTCTTGTTTCCTACGATAATAAAAGTTATTGATGGGATAAATTTAAATGAAATAATCGTAGTTAATGGTCCAGGTTCATTTACAAGTGTAAGGCTTGGTGTTACAATAGCTAAAACTCTTGCATATTCCCTAAATATTCCAATTAAAACTATATCTTCTTTGGAATGCTTCGCGATTAGTGCAAGTGAAAAAAGGGTTGCCATTAACGATGGAAATGGCAGTTACCTAGGTGAATTTGATAATAATTATAAGCCATTGAAAGATTTTGTTTATGTTAATAACTCAGAACTTATCAACATCGATAATATAGATGAGTATAAAACAAAATATTGCATTGACGCTGAAAAAGTATATGAGTTTTTAAAAAGTGTTAAGTCTATAAATGCTCATAGTGTTAAACCGCTTTATATAAAGAAAATTGGTGTTGAAATTGATAAGAAAAGCAACTAAGAACGACATTGAAACTATCAATCTTTTAGGAAGTAAGTTACACGATAACTTTACGAGAACCTATCATATTGAAACAGAAATAGATAGTGCCTTAGCTATTGTTCTTGTAGCACAGATAGATTCTAATATCGTAGGTTACCTATATGCTTTAGATTTTGAGGACAACGCAGACTTACTAAGCATATTTGTAGATGAATCGTATAGATTAAATAGTATTGGTTATAATCTAATTAATGAACTTCAAAAGATGTGTAACAGTGAAACTATTACCCTTGAGGTATCAAGTGAAAACGTTGGGGCTATAGCGTTATACCGAAAAAGTGGATTTAAAGAAGTAGGGCTAAGAAAAAAATATTATAATGAGGCAGATGCCTTAATTATGAAATGGGGAGTATAAATGAAAGATGTAAATATTTTAGCGATTGAAACATCATGTGATGAAACAAGTATTGCTATTGTAAAAAATGGTCATGAAGTTGTGGCAATAACAATTTTAACTCAAATGCAAACTCATGCCAATTTTGGCGGGGTAGTACCTGAGATAGCGTCTCGTATGCATACGGAAAATATTACTATGGTCCTTGAAGAGACTATGCAAAAGGCTGGGATGACCGTAAATGATGTTGACGCCATTGCTGTTACTCAAAAACCAGGGTTACTAGGTTCCCTTTTAGTAGGAATTGAATTTGCCAAAGTTTTAAGTTATGTTTACAACAAACCATTAATTGCAGTTAATCATTTAATTGGGCATATCTACGCTAATGCATTAAATAATACATTAGAATTTCCACTTCTGGCTTTAGTTGTAAGCGGTGGGCATACAGAACTTGTAATTATGAAAGATGATTATGATTTTGAATTTTTAGGAGGCACTCTAGATGATGCTATTGGGGAGGCATATGACAAAGTAGCAAGAATCCTAGGTATTCCCTACCCGGGAGGCCCAGGGATAGAAAAAAAAGCCTTGGAAGGCTCTGTTACATATGATTTTCCCAAACCTTTAATGGATAATACATATAATTTTAGTTATAGTGGTCTTAAAAGTAGAATCATAAATGTCGTTCATAATGAAAAGCAAAAGGGAAACGAAATAAGAGAAACCGACTTAGCTGCGAGCTTTCAATATGTTGCGGTTGATGAACTTGCTCGTAAAACTGATTTAGCCCTTAAAAATACAGGAATTAAACATGTTTTAGTAGCAGGTGGAGTATCAGCAAATAAATATTTGAGAAATGAACTAAAAAAGGTTGCTGAAGCAAATGGAGCTGAGTTTAGCATTCCTGAATTTATGTACTGCACAGACAATGCTGCGATGATTGGTGCTGCAGCCTATCCATTATATCTAAAGAAAGAATTTAGCGACTATTACTTAAATGGTGAATCTCAAGCAGATGTATGCTAGGTAAGCTCTATGATAGTAAAAAATAATTATAATGAATGTATAACTAATTTAGCGCGTTCTATTAGAAAATATTTTGGTCTGAACAAAGAAACAATAATTCTGTAGTTAAGTTTAGTGACTCAAGCAAAAACTAGGCGAGAATAACTCGTCTTTTTATATGATTACAGTTTCATTAATGAATGCTTTCTTAATAGCATTAAGTACATTAATTTTATTTTTGTTTATATTAACATAAACATAAGTTTCTTTTTTAACGATTCTTCTATTTCAATTTCTTCTTTAATAATATTTACCATAGTTTCCATCCTTTCTTTTTAAAGTAGGATAGTTTTTAAATAACAAAAAAACTAATCCATTTCTAGATTAGTTATTTATCAAAACTCGAAAAGTTCGAGCAGATTTCACTATGGAGCCATAAAGGTTGAAGTCGGACAACCTTTAATTATCTAAACTATAGGTAGTAATAAACTACTAACTGATATGAGTATACCATGAAAATATTAAAATTTGTTAAAAAATTTATAATTAATATTTATTCATCTCGTTCACTTGATATTAGATAACTAAAGTACTTTGTTTTTCCAGATAGAACATCTTTATAAAAATTCTGTTTCCATTGAACAAAGTCAATTGCTTCTTGTATCTCTCGTTTTTTGTATTCTAACTCTTTGAGTTTATCATCCAAAACAGCTTTCCTTTCAGGTATTGAACTTTCACCTTGTAAACATAATTCTAAGTATACTTTCATTTCTGCAATGCTCATATTACATTTTTTTAAGCAAGACAAACTTTTAATCCAGTTAATATCATTATCATTGAATATACGATAATTATTATTATCTCTCTTTACATTAGGTATTAAACCTTCATTACAATAAAACTTTAAAGCATCATAAGTTAATCCAGTTTTTTCACATGCTTCTTTCATTGAATATAATTTTTCTTTCATAATCCTTCCTTTCTTTAACTTTTTTTAAAAAAGCCTTGACCGTGTGTAACCCCCGACAATTATAATTATATTGTAAATTGATTTATTTGTCAATTTAAGAAAGGATTAAAACATGGAATATGTAAAACTTAATAATGGTGTAAAGATGCCAATTTTAGGGTTTGGAGTATATCAAATACCGAAGGAAGAAACAGAAAGATGTGTATTAGATGCCATAAGTGTTGGTTTTAGAAGTATTGATACAGCTCAAAGTTATTTTAATGAAAGTGAGGTGGGTGAGGCGATTTCCAAGTGCAATGTTCCTCGAAGTGATCTTTTTATCACCACAAAAGTGTGGATAGATAATTATGGTTATGAAAAATGTAAAAAATCTATTGAAGAATCTTTAAAAAAATTAAAAACAGATTATATCGATTTAGTGCTTTTACATCAGCCATTTAGTGATTATTACGGAGCATATAAAGCTTTGGAAGATTTATACAAAGAGGGAAAAATAAGAGCTATTGGTGTATCAAATTTTTATCCGGATAGATTATCTGATATTTGTTTATTTGATAGAAGGGTAATACCAGCAGTAAATCAAGTTGAAACTAATCCTTTAAATGGTGAGTTTTTGGCACAAGAAAATATGGAAAAGTATGGTGTACACATGGCAGCATGGGCACCTTTTGGTGAAGGAAGAAATAACTTGCTTAATAATCAAATACTTTTGGATATTGGTAAAAAATATGAAAAAACACCAGCTCAAGTTATCCTAAGATGGTTAATTCAAAGAGGTATTAT
Organism: Agathobacter sp.; assembly: GCA_963628465.1. GTDB lineage: Bacteria > Bacillota_I > Bacilli_A > RF39 > UBA660 > Onthocola_B. The sequence continues at coordinate 5,336 of CAVGEW010000067.1, forward strand.
AATTGCATCAAAATCAACTCATATTGAAAGAATGAAAGAAAATTTTGATGTATTTGATTTTAAATTATCTGAAGAAGATATGAAAAATATTAATGAGTTGGATACAGGTAAAAGCTTATTCTTTGATCATCAAGACCCTAAAATGGTTAAGTGGTTTGATAATATAGTAAAATCACGAAGAACAAATGAAGACTGTCAAAAAGATGAAAAAAGTTGGTAGAAAGGAAAAAGTTATGAATAAAAAAGTTTTAACAAGTATAATAGTAGTTATAATATTAATAATTATAGGTATTCTTTTATCTATAATACTTCAAAATAGAAAAGAAAGGAATAAAGTTTTAATGGAAAAATTAGATGAAAATAACAAAATTTTAGTAGTATACTTTTCTGCTCAAAATCACACAAAAAATGTGGCAGAAAAGATAGCAAACAATTTAAATGCTGATATTTTTGAAATCGTGCCAGAAGATATTTATACAAGTTCTGATTTAGACTGGACAGATGAAAACTCAAGAGTTACAAAAGAACATAATGATGAATCACTTAGGAATATTAAACTTGTAAGTTCTAAGGTTGAAAATTGGGATGATTACGATACAGTACTTATTGGTTATCCAATTTGGTGGGGTATTGCAGCATGGCCAGTAAATACATTCGTAAAAGAAAATGACTTTAGTGGTAAAACAGTAATTCCATTTTGTACATCAGCATCATCTAGCCTTGGAGAAAGTGGTAAATTACTTATGGAAGTAGCTGGTACTGGTAACTGGTTAGAAGGCTACCGCTTTAGTTCAAGTGCATCAGATTCCAACATAAAAAACTGGACTGATACCTTAAAATAACAAATTAAACTATGCGTTAAAAACATAGTTTTTTTATGGAAAATCAAATTAATATATAGTATAATTAAGTTAGCAAGGTAAATTAAATTTAATTGTTAAATAATAATCAATTAGATTAATAAAAGAAAGTGAGGTATTTTATGAAGCAATTAAAAACGGGAACATGTCTAATAATATTAGGAAATTTACTATATTTAGCTTTTTTATATTTCTGCGGAAATGAAACAAGTGATTTTGGTAAGTTTACAAGTGGTTTATTATTGGGATTATCAATTGGATGCAACCTTATAGGAATCATTTTAACCATAGCATATATGTCTAAAAATAACAAAAAAGATATGTAAATGTTGTAAATGTCAATACTTTTTTGGACAGAACTATCCAATTTCTACATTGACATTTTTGCCCAATTCCATAATAACATTTACATTTCTAAAAAGTACCTAAAACAAAAATCGCATTAAAAAAAGCCCTTAAATAAAGGCTTTATTCACAAAATGGAGCAGGTGATGAGAATCGAACTCACGTCAGGAGCTTGGAAGGCTCTTATTCTACCATTAAACTACACCTGCAATTTCTCTTTACAAATAGAATTATAACAAATTTAATGGTAGAATTCAAGGCCTTCCAAGTACTTTTTTATGAAAAAGTATATATTTTAGAAAAATACACCCATAAAAAGGTGCTTTTGGATTATATTTTAACTGTTAACAATAAATTTTCTATTTCTTTCCAACTATTTACTCTTGTTATATCTTTTTTATCTAATTTTTCTTTAGATATATTTTTGTTATGCCATGCAGTAAATAAAAGTTTAGTTTTAGCTCCGTCTAGATTATCAAGTCTATCATCTATCTTAATATCACAGTTAAGTATATTTTTATTGCCTAAAAAGACAATGTTACTTGGGTTGATAAATGGGAAATTATTTACTAAGAAGTTATATTTTTGTTCTAAAATAAACGCAGTATCTTTTACTATATCTCTAATAATGTAAGATGTTCCAATAAATATTTCGTATTTTTTACTTAAAGATTCAAGAACTTCTTTTACATCTGGTATTAATGTACAATAATCATACATATTATACTTTCTAAACCAAATAAAGAATTCTTCTTTATTTGGTACAATATCTTGCATATAAAAGGTATCAAAATCATCTTCTGTATAATTTGTACCTAGATATTTATTGATTAGATATAGAAATCCACCTGTGGTGATTACATCATCCATATCTACCATGATACTTTTTTTCATTCGTGCACCCTTTTCCAATTTTCTACTTCTTCAGCATCATCTAAATGTATTTTAGTGTGGCCTATTATTTGATAATCTTCATGTCCTTTGCCTAGGATAAGCAAAATATCTTCTGGCTCTAGCATTTCAATTCCTTTTTTAATAGCGCTCTTTCTATCTAGTTCCACTTCATAGTTATCTGTTTTAACTCCTTTTAGAATATCTTCCATAATTAAGGTTGGATCTTCAGTTCTTGGATTATCACTTGTTAGGATTGTGTAATCACTTAATTTTGTAGCAATATCCCCCATGATAGGTCTTTTGATTGGGTCTCTATCACCACCACAACCTACAATTGTGATAACTTTACCTTTTTTTAGTTCATTATATGCGGTAATAACTTTTTCCACAGCATCCGGTGTATGAGCATAGTCAATTACTGCGTAACCTTTGTTAACCTTATGGGTTTCACATCTTCCTTTCGGGGCCTTTATATACTTGGTTTTTTCAATTATTTCGTCTATTTTATAACCATGGGCGTGTAAAATAGCTAATGCTGTTATGTAATTGTAGACATTAAATTTACTTGTAAGGTTTGTAGTTACATTATAATCTTTATTTTTATATGTAAAGTCTATGTTAGTTTCGGCTGGATTTATTTCTGCATTCTTTATATTGTAATCATATTTTTCATTGTTATAACCTAAGATTATTCCTTTGCCATACTTTTTTACAAAAGCTTTACTTGCTTCATCATCGCCATTTACAATTAATTTACCATCTTTAGAAAGATAATCTATGATTTCTAATTTTGTATTTAGATAATTTTTCATAGTTTTGTGGTAATCTAAATGATCTTCGGTAAGATTTGTAAATGCTGCGATGTCAATATGAAGTCCATATATTCTTTCATAAGCTAGGGCGTGAGAACTTACTTCCATTACAACAGTTTTACACCCCTTATCTAAAGCATGAAGAAGAAGCCCATAGATAGTTAATATATCTGGGGTTGTATTTTCAGTTTCAATTTCTTCGCCTGGCATTTTAAAACCAATGGTACCCATGTAAGCTGTTTTTTCCTTAAATTCATTTAAGAATTGATAAGTTAAATAAGCAGTGGTAGTTTTACCATTTGTTCCAGTGATACCTATGATTTTTAGGGTATTAATTTGATCTACATATTCTTTTTTTAATGCGTTTTTTAAAAATTCTTCGCTACTAGGCACAACCTCAAGTGGCACTGGGCATTCCATTTCTTTTTCAGCAATAACTTTTGAGGCCCCATTTTTTACAGCGTCCAAAATATAATCATGACCATCAACGGTATGTCCTTTAATTGCCACGAATATTTGGCCTTTTTTTACTTTTCTTGAATCTACTTCATAATTCAATTTAAAATCATCTCCTTGATATAAGTCTATTATACCAAATTTTATAACTTTACAATAGTTTTTTTGTCAAGAAATGGTTATTTTATTTTTTCAATTGTTATTGTTAGATTTTCTTTCTTAGCTAGTAATAAAAGAAGTTCAAAATCATAATTTCTTTGGCCATATTCATATAATTGAATAGAGTTTTTGGTTCTATTAATTTCTTTGCCAAATTCTTCTTGCGTTTTGCCTGACCATTCTCTAATAATTTTAATTATTTCGTTTGCTCGATATTCATTTGCTTTTATTTTCATATTTTCACCACCATTAACATACAATATGTTGGCGTGATTTGGTTAAATAAACAGACAAATTGTTTGTTTTCTAATCTAATATAGATTCGATTATATATCTTGGTCTTCTTTTTGTTTCTTTATATATTTTTCCTATATATTCACCAATTATTCCTAAGGAAAGCATTTGGATTCCGCCAATTAACCAAATAGAGCAAATTATAAAAGTCCATCCTGAGACTGTATTTCCCATAATTTTCATAACTAAAGCATAAATTAAAATTAGAAAACTAAGGATAAGAATTATGATGCCTAAAGAAGCAATAGCTCTTAAAGGCTTTATACTAAAAGATGTTATTCCATCCCCGGCAAAGGCAAGCATTTTTTTAAGCGGATATTTAGATTCTCCAGCAATACGCTCATTTCTTTCATAATAAGAGATATCTGTTTTAAAACCTAAATCAGGAACTATTCCTCTTAAAAATAGGTTAACTTCTTCATATAAACTTAAAGCCTCTAATGATCTTTTGTTCATTAAACGATAGTCAGCATGATTAAAGATAATTTCGACTCCCATAATATGCATAAATTTATAAAAACCTTCTGCCGTAAATCTTTTGAAAAAAGAGTCTTTTTTTCGTGAACTTCGAACACCGTATACAATGTCAGCCCCTTTATTATATTTATTAATCATATCATCAATAATATTAATGTCATCTTGCAAATCAGCGTCCATACTAATAGCGATATCAGCATGGTCTTTCGCATACATGAGTCCGGCAAGCAATGCGTTTTGGTGTCCCTTGTTTCGAGACAAATTAATCCCAATATACATATTATTTTCATTATGCATTTGGGTAATTATATCCCAGGTTGCATCTTTAGAGCCATCATTTACTAGTACAATTTTACTATCTTTACTAATTAACTTATTCTTTATAAGGCTATTCATCTTTTCATCTAATTTTTCTTTTGTAAAAGGCAAAGCTTCTTGTTCGTTATAACATGGTATAACTAAATTTAGTATTAAATTATTCTTCATTTTCTAATCCTTCCTTTTTATTAAATAATACTATATATTCAAAACCTATACTTATAAATACGACCATTAGGTAAATGGGGTAGGAGTATATAGCTTTTGCTGATGTGTAAGTTACTTCAAAAAGCAAATCCCCATCTTCGTTATCTTCATTTACTTTTAAACTACCAGGGGGATAGAAATCATACATTTCTTTATAAGCAATGTATGTATCTATATTTCCATCTTGGGTACTTAATTTTATATAGTAGATTCCTTTTTCATATGTTTTATCTAATTTTAGAATAAAGTATCCATTTTCATTTATATCATTGTTATCAAAATCTTTAATATATATAGATTCTTTGTTATTATCTAATAATTCAAATTTATATGTTCCTTTTGAAATGTTAGTAAATCTTAACTTTATCTTATTAAATTTATTGTTTAATTTTAAACTTTGCATTATGTAAGTATTATCATTTATATTTATATATTTAGTTTTACTATCTATATCTTTAGCTACGATATTTGTTCTTAATTTAGGTGTTGTATATTTACTAAATCCTTGTGTAAATAAAAGTATTGTTATAAGTAATAAACTAGCTTTTAGCCATTTAGGCCATATAATATGGTATTCATCGTAACCATAACTTGTAAGAATTATAAGCCATGGTAAGAATGAAAGGCCGTATCTAGGACATACTTCCCAGACTAAGTAAAATATTATTGCTCCGAATAAAGATATAGCTAAAAATGATACTTCTTTTCTTTTAAATAAATACACTAGAGCTTTAATAGAAATAAATAAAACTACTATTTTAGAAATTTGTAATAAATAGTTTATAATAATGTTTTGTCTTTCTATTAAATAAGAATAAGATTTGTTATAATCTCTTACTAAGGTTAAATATTTTTGATAACTATAATCACCTTTACTCCAGATAACACCAATTTTTTTTATCATTAATTTAATTGTTCCTTGGAATCCCATATTATTTAATCTTTGTTTGATTTCATTTATGTTTACCTTAGTTTTATCACTTGCATTAAAGGTTAAATTATAATCATCTTGGGAATAGTATCCATTGGTTTCTTTGTTTAATCCCATCATTATCCAGTGGGTTGCTGGGAACTTTTTATTTGTGTCTATATCTTTAAAAAATACTTCTTCAAGGCTATTTATGATAAATAAAGTGATAAACATACTTAAAAGTATTGGTATTATTTTTTTTATTGTAAAGATAAATTTTTGGGTTATAAAAATATATATGATATACGCAATAAGTAAGAATATAGCAACTGGCCTTAGTTTGAAACTTATTATAGCTATGATACCAATAATTAGACTAGATATTATGTTATTACTGTCTTTTGTTTTAATCATTAAATATATCGAAATACTTGATATAGGCAACATTAATATATCGGTATAATAATAAGATACATATAAATAAAATATTGGTGATAATACCATGATAAATAAGCTAAGTAAAGCTTTATCTGTTCCGTTTATTTCTTTCACTGTTTTATATGTAAAGATAGTTGTAACGTTTATAGATATAGCGCTTATTAAACAAAATAAAATTTGATAGTTTAAAGGTATTATTTTTTGGAGGCTATATAAATACATTAAAATAAACCTATTGTTGGGATACACTGAAAAGTAGGTATTATTAAGTATTTTTCCAGTATCATTTAGGCTATTTATTTCCGTTATTATATGAATTAAATCTACTTTAGGAACGCTACTTATTGTAAATGTGCTTATTATTAAAAGAATAAGCTGAATAAATATAATAACTATGTTTATAATCTTTTTCCTTTCTTCTGGTAATTTAATAATAAAGTTATATAGTTTTATTAATGCTAGAAGATAGATTAAAGAGCCAAGTAAAAGTAAAATAGGATTTAAATGATTCCCACTTCGATTTATATAGAAAAATATAGCTTGTAATAAAGCTGTTGTAAATATTAGAATAACAAATATAAGTAATAATCTATATCCTTTGTTTATTATGGTTTTCATATATTACTCCTTAAATACTATTAGTTTACTTAAAAGATAATTACATATTATAACTAGTATTTGACTAGCTAATTTAATTATTTTGTCATCTAAATTAAGTAATGATACAAATATAAACATAATTAACATATCAAGTAAAAGAGTGCTTATTCGCGCTGTTGTAAATGTTAGAAATTCTTGGCATTTATTTTTGTTTTTACAGTTAAATACGAATTTTTTGTTTGTTACGTAAGCAAATAAAACACCGGTGCACCAAGATATTATGTTAGCTATTTGAAGTAATAATTTATTGCTTGGATTTAATATAGTTAAGGTTAGTAAATAATATACAAGTAAACTAATTATAGTTGTTAAAGCCCCGAAGATTAGATAGTTAATTATTTCTTTATGTTTTTTATATAGATTAATCATTTTAGTCACCTGATTTCCTTTATTATTTTATCACAAATAAATTTAAAATAAAATATCCAATTGAATAGACATAATGTTTAAATTTTAGTATAATTTATATGGGGAGATGATTATTATAAAAATATTCTTAGGTTATGACCATCAAGGTGTTAAATGTAAAGATGATATTATAAATTATTTAAGTGAATATGGTTATGAGGTAGAGGTTCCAAATATTGAAAATAGTGATACTGATGACTACCCAGATTTTGCTAAATGGGTATGTAGTAAAGTTTTAATGGAACATGCTTTAGGTATTTTAGTATGTGGTTCTGGCATAGGTATGTCTATCGCTGCTAATAAAGTTCGGGGTATTAGATGTGCGAGGGTATGTGATAGTAACGATGCATTCACAGCTAAAAACCACAATGGTGCGAATGTGATTGCCTTTAGTTCTAATATACCTCAAGAAGAAATGCATAAAATAATTGATAACTTTGTAATGACTAAAGAACCAAATGAAGAAAGACATTTAAGAAGAATTGCCAAAGTAATGGAAATGGAAGGTAACTATGATAATTAAGTTGCTTTTGTATATTTTCTTTACTTTTGTAACGGCTTTTGGTTTATCTGGTATAAACTATAATGGTATTATAAAGTCTGGAAAAGTGCTGGAAGCCAAAGTAATTGTTATGGTATTAAGTTTTTCATTTGGCTATTTGTTAACAAATTTTGTACTAGATTTTTTAAATATTTAATATATTTTAAGGGAGTGTTTATGAGAAATAAAATATTATTATTATGTGTAGTAATATTATCTTTTATAGCAAAGAGTAGTTTCAATGAAGAAACTACTCTTTTAAAAGAGGAGAAAGAAGAAGTAATGTTAGCTGTAAAAAATAGTGATACAGGAATTGTTAGTAATATCAATTTAGAAGAATATGTAATTGGAGTTATAGCTGGCGAAATGCCCGCGTCGTTTGAAATGGAGGCTTTAAAAGCTCAAGCTGTTGCTGCTAGGACTTACGCTATATATAAAATGAATACGGCAAATAAAGAATATGATTTAGTTACGGATATAACTAATCAAGTCTTTATAACTGAGGATAAGATGAAGGAAAATTGGCAAGAAAATTATGAATATTACTATAACAAAATAAAGCAAGCAACTCTTGATACAGAGAGTTTAGTAATGACTTACGATGGAGATGTGATATGTAGTTTTTATTTTTCAACAAGTAATGGGTCTACTGAAGATGCGTCTTTAGTATTTGGCACGGGTAAAGATTACCTGAAAAGTGTTAGTTCGCCTGAAAGTAATAAAGAAACTACGATTACTTTAAGTAAAGATGAATTTTGTCGCAAGTTGTCTATTGTATGTGATGAGATCTTAGTAAGTAATATAGAGAGGTCTGCCTCAGGAAGAATAAATAACATAACAATAAATAATGAAGTGTTCAAAGGAACGGATGTAAGGGCTAAACTTGGTCTTAGGTCAACAGACTTTACCATCGTAAATATTGGAGAAAATATGGAAATAACTACCAAAGGCTATGGCCATGGGGTTGGCATGAGTCAGTACGGAGCTAATACTTTGGCAAGAAGTGGTAAAACCTATGCGGAAATACTTAAATATTATTATCAAAATATAAATATTGAAAAAATTAGTGTATAAAATATAATAAATTTTCCCATACTTTAAGTAGGATGGTGAAAAATGAAAACAAAAAGACTTAAAAAATTTGTTTTACCAACAGTTTATGTTATGGTTATTGGGGTATTATTTGTAAGTGTTTCAATTTTAGGTAATATTTTAGAATCTAAGATTGAATATGGAAATATGGCGGTGAGTGCTTTGAAGGATAATGTTACACCTGTTGTTAAAAATGATGATGTAGTAGAAAGCAAAATTGAAAAACCTTTCGTAAGCACGAATGTATCAATAAGTAAATCATTTTATGATATGACTGATGAAGCAATAAAGCAACAAGAATCGCTTGTATATTATGAAAATACTTATCTTCAAAATAGTGGGGTTTTATATTCGTCTGAAAGTGAATTTGAAGTAATAAGTAGTTATGATGGAAAAGTAACAAATGTTGCTACAGATGATATCCTAGGAAATTACGTGGAAATTACTCATAATACTAATCTAAAAACTGTTTACTATAGTTTAGGGGAAGTAACTGTTAAAAAAGATGATGTTGTAATAAGTGGTGATGTAATTGGCAAAAGTGGCGATAATAAATTAACGGGTGAAAAAGAAAATTGTTTGCTTTTTGAAGTATATCATAATGGAATAGCAATAGACCCTGAAGACTTTTATAACATGAATATTGAAGATTTAAAATAACATAAAAACAGCCCTTTAATAATATATTTTATTAAGGGGTTGTTTGGTTAAATGAATAGAGATATAAAAAGAAGGGTATTAAATGAGGCTAATCATATAATTAAAACTCAAGATACAATAAGGCAAACTGCAAGTAGATTTAATGTAAGTAAAAGCACGGTGCACGCTGATCTTTCTGAAAGACTAAAGGAAATAGATAAAAATTTAGGCAAAGAAATAGAGGATATTTTTAAAACTCATGATAGAGAAAAACATATTCGTGGTGGAGAAGTAACAAAAGCAAAATACAAAAGAGGTTAGATAAATGAAATATAACTATATATTACATATCACAGATGATTATTTATATTTAAAAAAGAAAGACAATATAATAAAGTATAAGCTGTCTAAAGATGTTATTTATGGTGGTAAAATAGCTAATGTAAAAAAATTTATGAAATCTTTAGAAAAGTTATTAAGTGAAAATCATTTAAATAAATCTTTGTTTGGTGAAAAAATAAAGATAATCGTAGCGTCTCACTATACTAATGCAGATATAACTTTTTTAAAAAATATTATGAATTGTTTTAATTATAGAAAGATATCCATAGATAAAGAGCTAAAATATTATAAACTTAATACATCAGGTGTATATGTTAATGTATTTGATACTTATATAAATATAACTTATTTAGATGAATATAAAAAAATAAATAATATATATATAGAAACAAAGTCTTTCTTTAATAATGATGATTTAATGAAATATTTAAACTATATTACTCAAGATAAAGAATTATATTTGTTAGGTAATGGTTCTATTATAAATGATATATTTTCTAGTTTTGAAGATAAATTTTATAAGAAAACTTATATTTTTCAAAATAATGAAACCTACATAATTACTAGTGAAAAGGCCTAAAAGACTAACATTTTGTCGGTTTTTGTCGAAATCTTTTTGTTGCACTTTCTACAAATTTATGATAAAGTTTAATCATAAGGAAGGGAGTGAGTGTGATGGTAGGACATGTTAAATGGTTTAACAATGAAAAAGGCTATGGCTTTATCGAATGTGACAAACTATCTGATATTTTTGTACATTATTCTGCAATAGTTAAAGAGGGTTATAAGACATTAAACGAAGGCTCTACAGTAAGTTTTAAACTAATTGAAACTTCAAAAGGTTTACAAGCAGTTGATGTTTTTGAACAAGAAATGACTACAATTAAGTAGTTTTTTTCTTTTATTTATGGTATAGTAAATATAGGAAGGTGATATTATTTGAAAATAAGTATTCGTGGTGACAAAGTAACTGTCACAAAATCAATGAAAGAATACATATCAGAAAAGCTCGGAAAGCTTGATAAGTATTTTGAAAGTCCCAAGGCAACTGATTGTAAGGTCTTAGTGAAAGTTAAAAATCAAGATCAAAGTATTGAAGTAACAGTGCCAACTAGTAAATTTACTTTAAGAGCTGAAGAAATTAATTCTGATTTTTATGCAGCAGTGGATTTAGTCGTAGACAAACTTGAAGGACAAATAAGAAAAAATAAGAATCGTCTTGGCAAGAAATATCGCGATGTTCCTAAATTTGAAATGAGTTTTGATTTTGAAGTTCCTGATGATGAGGAAGAAACACCAAAGATATTCAAAAGAAAAGAAATGGAAATGAAACCTATGGATGAAGAGGAAGCAATGCTTCAAATAGAGTTGTTAAATCATGATTTCTTTGTCTTTAAAAATATTGATGAAGCTTGTGTCTCAGTTCTTTATAAGAGAAAAGATGGCAAGTTTGGTATTATAAATGTTAAATAGTTTATATTTAGAAGTCTAAAAGACTTCTTTTTTCTTTCTACCTATGGTATAATATCCATTAAGGAGAAATGAAATATGAATTTTATAAAAAAATTATTAGACAGTGAATATAAAGAATTATGTCGTTTTGAAAAACTGGCGGAAGAAATTGAAAAGCTAGAGCCAGAAATGCAAGTTTTAAAAGATGAAGATTTTAAAGATAAAACTTTAGAATTTAAAGCTATGCTTGAGGATGGTAAAACCTTAGAGGATATCGTTGTTCCTGCTTTTGCTCTTGCTCGTGAAGCTGCATATAGGGCTATTGGGGAAAAACCTTTCCATGTGCAAATACTTGGAGGCTTAGCAATTCATTATGGAAATATTGCAGAAATGAAAACTGGGGAAGGTAAAACTTTAACTACCATTCTTCCTGCATATTTAAATGCTTTAAGTGGTCAAGGTGTTCATGTTGTAACTACAAATGAATATTTGTCAAGTCGTAATGCGGAATGGATGAAGCCAATTTATGATTTGCTTGGTGTTTCGGTTGGTATAAACTTAAGAGAGTTATCCCCAAAAGAAAAGCAAGAGGCTTATAATGCAGACATTACTTATTCAACAA
>CAVGEW010000068.1:0-351 GCA_963628465.1 Agathobacter sp.
TATTCTAATTATATTATGAATTAGTCCTTCAACATAATCTCCTAACCCAAATATAAATAAATCAGTTATATCGTGTAATTTTAAATTTTCAATAACTTTAGCACTAAGTTGCCCCATTCTGCTCCTACAGATTTCAGGACTATAAGAATTGTTGAACTCATTAATTTCTAAACCATAATGAATGTCACTTAATGTTAATAAGCCTACTACACTATCATTATGTGGCAATTCTGGTAGTTCTAATATATCTTCAGATTTATTTTCTTTTGCTATTTTTTCTATTAATTCATATACACTTTCTACTCTAGATTGTTCTCTTAATTTTCTATTTAAAGCCGCTCTTTCATCAGA
>CAVGEW010000068.1:361-14562 GCA_963628465.1 Agathobacter sp.
GTATTTGAATATCTAATTGATTTTTTACGCTCTCTTCTGATATGGTATTATATTTAATTTTATCTAATTCATCTATTATCATTTTGATACCATAATATCTTTTTCTACATTCATCAGGAGCCAGTTCTACTCCAAATGCCATTCTAAATAATTCAACATAATCTAAATCATATTCACTCTTATTTTTAACTAATCTAATAATATAATCTAATTTTGTTTCATTTTCTTTTTTTAAATATTTTTCGTTCATACAAATTCACCTTTCTATAATTAATTGGAGCCAATTATCTGAATTGAACAGATGACCTCAAAATTACAAGTTTCGTGCTCTACCAACTGAGCTAAATTGGCTTATATTCTCTTATTCAATAAAGGTGAATGAGCGGCATCTTCGCTATTCTTAGAGTAACAATAGATACCGCCATTTTCTAATTAGAAAATTTAGCTTTTTATTTTTTTACTTCTAACCAATTGAGAGCATTGAGAACAATATTTAGTTCTATTACTCTTCTTTCTAATTAATTTTCCACAAATTGGACACTCAGTTGTATAATAGCCTAAATACTTTTCATAATAGTGTATCATATCTGTATCCGGCACTAATACAATTGCTTGTTCACTATTTTCATTTACATACTTTACAATCGAACTCATACTTAAAGTTGGTTTAATATAACCTTTCTTTGTTAAATAATGCATTAAATCCAACTTCTCTTGTTTCTTTATATACATATCACAAAGATTATATATTTCATTATCTTTAACCCCAACATAATAATCTGTCGTTTGGTTATTATTCATATAATACTTCGCCAGTACTAAATACACGAACATAAGTTTTTGACACTTTAAATTTTCTTCAGCCATTATAATATCTAGTTCCGCTTTAGTTACAACTATAGGTCGAGCCCTTTTTAATTTATATCTTTTACTTTTTTTTACCTTTTGGTCTATAAGGACATAATATTGAGCCCAATTATAATTGTTAGCAAATTTTTTACAAAAAGCATGCAATTCGTTTTCTATTTCCTTATCATCTAGTCCTTGTTCTCTAAAGTATGTTGCCAATATTTGTAATTCAAATTTACCACTTCTACTAGTCTGAAAACCCGAAGACAACATTTTTTCTGCATGTTTATATTCATCAAAAATTATCATAATCTATAACCACCTTTTTATTCTGATACTGTTTCCCCATATATTCTATATACCCACCTTTTGTCTCAAGTGGTATATAAAAATCTTTATTTGAATTATCATATATATTTAACAATATTCCATCGCTAAATAAATCCCAACAAAAAGATTTTGGCGAAGATGGATATAATTGATAGTTTACATATGTTGCCAAATTTGCTAATACCTGAATATTATCACTAATATAACTCAATTTTGATAAATCAATTGTTTCAGCTGGAATTTCAATATCTCCTAGTTCTTCATCATTTTTTATGATGATATTATCTTTTGAGGTTTTGCTCTTCTTATAAGATTTGTAAAAATCTTCCATTTGTTTTATTTGCTCTTTTGTCACTTCTAAATTCTTATTATATAACATATCATAAATATAATCTGGAGAAGATTTTCTTATATTTAATTTAATTTCTTTGATTTCCTTTTCCATATATTTACAAATTCTATTCATAGGACAATCACTTTCAATAAATGGATTAAAACGTTTATAATTGTTCGCTAATTTTTGTTGTTCTTCCGTCTTGTTTTCTATATTTAAAAGTTCATCTATGTGTATTCCAAATGTTCTGTAACACAAATAATCATACTTGTTTCTATGGTCATTATACTGTGCTTTGTATGTTGAATATAAATATTTCATAAAGTATGGTCTTTTATCTACTAAAAGCTTATTATTGAATTCTATTTCTTCTTTTGTAAAATTATCATTTAGTTTATTAGGATTTTGCCAATCAGTCCAATGGGCTGGAAAATCTTTAACAATTAAACCTTTTGCTTTCAATTTATACCCCTAGTTTCCTAGTATTTATTAGGGTTTAGGTCATCTCATCTACCTTATCGGTAGCCACGCACTTCGCAATAGGGATTTTCACCTTAAAGCTACAAAGTTACACTCATCACTTTTGACCGTCACACCTTCCTCTTTCAAGGCTTGGCACGGTATTATCTTCGACTTTACGTTAAGACTTTCACCGTTAGCTAGACTTATCTAACACCTTAGATTTCTAAGTTCACGTGGTTTTCACTAACATATTACTATGCTAGGCGACTAGCAATTAATCGATTTCATTTCCTTGTAAAACTCTACATTCTTTTAGTCTATGCATTATAGTATTGTATTCCTTTGTCCCTTTTTCATATAAAGGTAACATTGAATATAAAGTTGTGCTACAATTTGTAATATAACCAATTTTACTATCAAAAGATAATAAATCAGCTTTATATAAATCTTTGGTATCTATATATTTCTTTTCTGTTGGTTTCTTTTGGTAGGTTATGGGGTTGCCACCAAAAGCATTGTCTATCATAATTTTATTGTCGGTTGTGAAGACTAAATCGCCATCGTACATTTACTACTGTTGCTTTCGCAATACTTTAACAGGTTTTATTTCAAACCTCAGATTAGACTATCTCTTCTACCATTATAAGGCAGTCAGGCACTTCGTAACAAGGAATTTCACCTTGAAACTACAGGGCTACACTCATCACCCTTAGTCGTTACACCTTCTCACCTCTGAGCTTGGCACGGTATTATCTTATCATATTATCAATATTCAAAATAATGCTTCAAATACATGCTTTCATTTTTATTTGCTTTCCATATATTTGCTCTTATACAATCTACAGAACTTTTTGTTAAACCTTTTTGTATAAGATATTCACAGGCTTCTCCTATATAAGGGAACTCTTTAATCAATTCATGATTTTCATTATAAACCTTTACAGGCGTAGCTCTTCCATTTTGGGAACCTGGTCTACTCTGTCTTCTCAGAGCCTCTTCTTTATCCATTTTATATTTCCCTTTTAAAGTATGTTTTCCCCAGTTAGGGTTCTTCTCTCCTACTATTAAAGTATGTTTATACTTCCATTGCTCGTATGTTTCTTTATCCATTCTTTCTTTTGGAGAAACTTTATACATAGGATTTTTCTCACCCTTTAAAATAGGTAATGTCCTTTCTCCGTCATCAACGTTGCATAAAATAGGAGATAAATTTCTATATTTTAATATTGTCTCCTTCTCTAAAGCAAAAGCATCTTCTTCGCTCATATTTTCTTGAACTTTTCTAACTCCACAATTATGAGAACTGTAATATTCTTTAAATGCTTTATTTCTTGTCTTTTGACTTTTCCATCTATCTTTTTTACCTTTTCCTACATAAAAAACTTCTCCAGTATCTGCATCAAACCATTCGTAAACATAATATTCATTCATTTTACCACCTCTTTTCAAAAAAAATATTCTTAATAATATAATTTAGACTTTTACCGTTAGCCAGATTTCTCTGACACCCTAGATTTCTAGGTTCACCTGATTTTTTTATTAATATTACTATTAATAAGTGACTAACTTATTTATTTTTATCACTATCAGCATGGCACATACACGTTGTCCCCCAAACGTTATAAATGATACCACTATATAAATATTTATACCACTCTTTCATTTTTTCATCATTTTTTAAATTTAATGTTACTGCTTCACTTCTCCATGTCAGGGGTGCTCTCATTCCTACTACGGTATGGATATTTCTGTCGTTCCAATATTGAGAATACTCTTCTCCTTCTTTTAATAACCCCTTAATCGGTAAGCCATAAATATGTTCACAGAGCGAATATGGGTCGCTTAACATTGTCTGAAAATTTCCATTTACTAACAATTTACCAATATAACTTTCTTGTATTTTTGCATTTAGATACCTTGATAATTTAGTTTTAATATAAGTGTCATTAATTAAATCTCTATTTAATATTAATGCTCTAACAACTGGGTCTAAAGAATTAAATAAGTCCATAAAACTTTGAGTATCCATTTCATCAAGTGGTTGCTCACATAGCCCACCCATTAAATACAACAGAGCATAATTACTATCTTGGCTCGTGATTTTATCCAACCATTCAACCGTAGGTCTACACAACTCTTCAATTTTTTCTTCAGTATCTAAATTAAGCACTTGCAAAAATTGATAATTGGTAAATACTGCTGTCTTATCTCGCCTTGGACTAAATTTTGTAACGCCCCAATGACCATCATTTTCTTTGCAACAATCCAAATAATCTTGCCAGCTTGTATATCCTTTCCAAAGTTTAAACTGACTTTCTGTTATTATCATATCTATGTCATCAGTATTTACTTCATTTCCATACAAATCTGTAATTATATTTTTATGGGCAACCTCTCTTGAAAACTTATGGAAGTCAAACACACAAACCATACCTTTAACAAAATAGTTTCTTATACAGAATGAGCAAGGAACATAATCAAGTTCTAAATCTTGTGCCCACTTTTCAGCAAGTTCAGGAGAGCAAATTCCCATTCCATCCCAAAGATTAAACGTAAGTTCTTTTTCTTGTTCTTCTATAATATCATCTGGTTCATTCTCAACAACCCAATCTACAACTTTCTTCATTTGTATTTCTTTATCAGGTACAACACAAACTCTTGGCTCGCTAACACTATAAGTTGCACTATTTGATAATGCATAATAAGCATTGTATTTACTTTCTGTAATTTTTGTAGGTTTATGACCGTTTCTCAATATCTTATCTAGTGGCTCATAAATATCTTTTTGAACAAAGAACACAGTATTTCTTCTGGCATTACCAGCACCACATAATAATCTAACATATTCCTTGCCATTGATAATTAACCCATCTTTTATAATTTTCTTATAATGTGAATGTTTCTCTATAACAACTGACACATATTCTGGCATAAATAGTAGGTTATCTATATCTTTATCTACCTGCTTTATTTTTGCTTTATTTTGTATACTTTTCCTTCTTCTTGTTAATCTTCTTCTTTCTAAAAATAACTCATTTACAAAGTCAAAATCTACATTTCGTCCTTTTATTTTTCTAATACTTCTTAATACTTGATTATCTCCCAATGCTATAAGTTCATTATTCTTTTTGGCTGTTTTCATAGTAATATTTATATTGTATTTATTTTTAGCCAGCCTTCCAGAATTAAACTTTAAAACATAAAATTGTTGTAATTTATTCATTGATAATTTAAAATCTCCCTTCAATAATTATCTTTCTAAATCTTCAAATTTCTTAAATACTCTTTCATTTCTTTTCTTTTTATGTTCTAAATATTCTTGTTCTGAATAATTATCAATCAAAGGTATTCTAATATAATCAACAGTTGGTTCTTCTATTTCTACTGATATTGGCTCAGATACACCTTGTGTGCTAAGAGTTGTAGCAACTATATAACAATGTTTTTTATCTATTTGCCTTTTATATTCTCTTAGTTCCTCATTAAGTTCTTCCCTTTCTAATTCTGGTAATTCTTCTAATGCTTGGTGGCACTTACCACAAAGAACCGCACCATTTTCTATAGTTGTTGCCCCTTTAATTCCTCTATTTTTATAGCGATTAGCCGGAGTTAAATGGTGATAAGTTAAATTTCTTTGAATTTGCTTCTTTATACTTTCTCCCCTATATCTTTTATCGCTTGGTACAGGTGGTTTTATTTTTCTTATACCTTGACAAATCATACAACGTTTGCCATATATTTTTTCTAGTTGTTGTCTAGCAGCCTTATTACTACTCATTCAAATCCTCCTTTCTAAGGAATTCATCTTCTGAATAATATTCTATTGGGATATTTAATTTAATAGCCTTGTTTATTTCTTTTTCCATATCTTGAGATATTTCTCCATTCCTAGTAATGACATACATTATATCACAATATTTAATTAAATGCCTTGCCATTGTAAATCCTAATGCTCTTTCTCTTCCTCGCATACTATCTAAAAAACCAGGAAAATAAGCATGTGGTGAAATTGGAATTTTTCTTGATAAAGCTATTTTTCTGCAATATCTTTTATTTTGATTTATATCTTCTTGTAATTCTAAATTGTTATTAATTCTAAGTAAAGAACATATATATATTTTTTCCATATTTCACCCCTTTATTTAGAAGCATGTATATCACAGTCATTTAATATCATTAAATCATTATATTCTTCTATCCCTATTTTATTTTGCAAATTTTGAATTGCCTTTTCAGTATTTAAAGAAAAAGGTCTCATATGCAATTGTATTAAATCTGCCACATAAAAAATATCTTCTACTGTTTCTAAACTCTTATCTTTTGTTAGATATAACAAACTTTGATAAGCAGAAACATTTTCATGAAAATAATAATGAGCTTCTTTTGTTTCTTCTCCTGATGTATTAACAAATGTCTTGCAAAAATCTTTTCCAATATCGTGCATAAAGGTTGCAAGCTGTAATTTAGTTAATTTGTCTATTGATAATTTTGTACCATAATGTTCTGTTAAATATTTTTCAGCCATTATGCAATGGTCTCCAATTGTATAGATATGGTGCGAATTATCCTGATTTATTTTGCATAATCTATCCATTTCTTTAAAAATATCGTAACCTTCAAGTTTTGGTTGCACAATATTTATCTGACACCAGCCTTCTCTTATTTGTGGAATTTCAAAATTCATATATATTCTTTTAATTACTTCTTCCGGAACTACTCTACCACGACTATTATTCCTTTCCAGACATTCTTCATAAGGAACGCTCATTAACATACATACTGTATTTACATTTGAAATTTTGCGTAATTTGTCTAAAAAAGCTTTTCTTTTTTTAGCCTTTATGTTCGTTGCATCATATACTACACTTTTATCAGCTGCCAAATTTTCCATTACTCTTTTTTCAAGTTCTTCAAATATTATTTTATTATCACCTTGTTTTTCTTCACTTCCCCATAATTCTTTTCTTATAGTGTCAGAAGATATAACAACCGCTCCTTTTTCTATATTATGAGCAAAAGTTGTTTTACCTGACCCAGGAAGTCCTACCATCATATAAAAATTAGCCATATTTATATCCTTTCTATAATTTTTTTATTTTGCCAACCCATAATAATATTTCTAATTTCGGATATATCGAATTTTCTATCTAATAACCCAAAATAAATTTCTGAATTAGCTTTATCTTTATTTAAAATATAGCTTGCTATATCTTTTCTTATAGGATTGTCTTTTGTAAACTTAAAAATATCTTTCCAGTTATTAGTAAGCAAATCAATATAATTTTGTATCTTATTTTCAAGAAATTCTATATCTTGTCTATAATAAGGAAAATAAGCTAAAAATTCTTCTTGTTCATTTTCTCTTATTAAATCTATAATCTTACCAGTATTAAATCCAGAAGAAACCATATAATGTGCTTTTACATAAAGTGGTGATTTTATTTTTACTCTATGATAATATTTGTCAACAACCACATAACCTTCCTGGTTTAGTTTTAATTTACTTGCTGCATTTTTAACTTCTTCTTCATTATTTAATTTATACTGCCTTGGTTTCTTTATTCCTATGTTTACTTCTAACTCTTCTCCTATAATATTGTTTCTTGTACCTATATGGTATAAATCTAATTTATCATATTCTACTACCACTCTATTATAAGGGGAAACTAATTCAAACATATAAGTATAATCTTTATTTAATTTATCCAAGATATTTTTATCAAATATATCCCAAAATAAATCACTAAATGTTTTATATTTATCTGTTTCAAATGACAATTTAGCATTGCTTGCATTTATACAACCGTTTGTAGATAAATGCCAATCTCCATTATAAAACCATAATTTCATTATAGACCCATCAATTTTTTCTTGAACTCTGGCACTATTCCAATTTATCTTATCTGCATTTACTTCCCCAACATTAAAAAATTTTATAAATGGAAAACATACTACCTTCAGATTGTTTTTGTCTAATATTATTCCACGACATTCCTTAACTATATCATTTGAAAAATCACTGTTTATTTGGTCGTATTTCAATAAAATAAAATTATCTTCTTCTTGCATTTTAATACAATATGGCGAGTTAGACAACAATTCTTCCCAATTAGAATTATTATTAATAAATTCAATTAATTTTAAATTCACTATTATCTATCTCCTTTTTGTTTATCATGTGATTGCGCTATCCCAACAGCAATAAGAACAGCATATAACACATAGATTATCCAACCACCTTTAAATATTAAAGGTAAAAAGATAAAACCAACAAATATAACTGCCATTACTATAAACGTTATTATTCCTATAAGAACTGCAAACATTGCTTCAATCATTTTTTAGCCCTCCTTTCTAATTATAATTAATCGTGTCTGCGAAAATAAAAACTATAAATATCATTTAAATCATAAGAATATTCTTTTCCATTAATATCTTTAAAAGAGTTGAATATTTCTTTAAATTGTTTTGTTCTTTCTTCTTCATTTTTATTCTGACCAACAGTCAATATTTTACTTGCTAAATTCAAATCTATAACAATTGTATCTGTGGTCAAAAGTTCATTTTCTTTTCCTTCAGGAACTTCTACAATATCATTATTTTTCCTTTTTTGAATTATTAAATCAAATAATCTTTCTTCCATAATATCTCCTTTCTTAATTTTATTATATTATACCACATTTTTAACTGAATGTCAAGTGTTTTTCTTAATATTCTATCTCAATATCTAAATTATTTTCCCAGTTTAATTTGTCTATCAACATTCTAAGAAATTCTTCTTTTATATTTTCCGTTTCTAATACATCAACCGAACCATACCAAACCGTTTCCACGCTAAAAGTAGAACACTCTCGCAAAATATCTTCTATCTCGTCCATACTAATTGTTATTTTTTCTGGCATTTTTTATACTCTCCTTTATATTAGCAATTAACTCTAATAATTCATTTTCTTTTTCTTTTAGTTTAACTTCACTATAATCTTCAAATTCACAAAAGTTTGCCCACCCTTTTATATCTGTTTTTATAGCTTCACATAGTTCTTGAGCAAAATCTATTACTCCATAATCTATATCTATAACTTTTGTTTCTTCACTATTTTCCACAACAAATCCATAATAATTATCTAATACTATATAAAAATCGCTTCCTTCTTCATCTCCATATAGTGTTGCTATAGTTTTATTTTCAATTGCAACTTTTAAAGCATTAAGCCATTCAAAAGCAATATCATTTAAATAGCTCACACAACCTTTAAATGTTCCTAAATCAACAGAAGCCCAACCATATTTAGGATTACTCAGTATCATTTTCATTAATTCTCACTTCCTTTAAATACTCCTTTATACATTTAGCTAAATAATTTACTTCTTCTATACTATTATTTCCAAAAGATATTCTAATTGCACCATTAATATATTCTTCAGGAACTTGCATAGCTTTTAACACATGAGAAGGTTCAGTATTTCCTGAATGGCAAGCACTTCCATTAGAAACACAAATTCCTTTTGTATCTAAATATAACTTTAAATTTTCTCCATCTATTCCTTTAAATGCTATATTTATTGTGCCTGCCAATCTGTTTAAATGAGAACCATTAATTCTATGTTTTATACCTTCCATTTCTTCTATAAATCTTGCTCTTAGTTCTTCTTGTTTATTAATATTGCGTATCATACGGTTACAAGCCAAAGTAAGTGCTCTATCCATACCTACAATACTAGGTACATTTTCTGTGCCAGCTCTCATTTCTTTTTCTTGTCCCCCACCTACAATTAAAGGTTCTCCTTTTACTCCTGGTTTAATATATGCAATTCCTATACCTTTAGGTGCTCCAAACTTATGTCCAGAACAAGAAAAACTATCCACTCCTAAATGTTTTATATCTATAGGAATATGACCTATAGCCTGAACCATATCTGAATGAACTAATATATTATGTTGGTGAGCAATACGGATTATTTCTTCTAATGGCTCCAAGACACCTGTTTCATTATTCGCATACATAATAGTAATCAAACAAGTGTCTGGTCTAATAGATTTCTTTAAAACTTCTATATCAATTCTCCCGCTTGTATTTACTGGTAGATATGTTATATCATATCCTTCTTTTTCTAATTGTTCACAAGTCTTTAAAACGGCTGGGTGTTCTATACTACTTGTTATAATATGGTTTCCTTTATTTGCTCTTGCCAATCCCTTTATAAGCATATTATCACTTTCACTACCACCACTAGTAAATAAAACACCTTCTGTTTCGCAATTCAAAAGTTTTGCCATATTAGCTCTACAATTTTCAACAGTCTCTCTTGCTTTTCTACCCAAAGAATAACTTGTAGAAGGATTTCCGTATTCTTCTGTAAAATATGGGAACATAGTATAAGCAACTCTACCAGAAACAGGTGTTGTAGCAGCATTATCTAAATATATAACCTTTCCCATATTTATTCTCCTTTTATGCTAACAAGATAGTCATATAATTTCTCTGGTGTAGTTATATCTATAAAATTACCATTTTCATCCATTACATCTTCTGCCGTTACATTCTTTCCATAATTCATTTCCCAAATCCACCATTCTAAAGTGTTATCCTTGTCATCTAATTTGAAATTATCTTTCAATAAATCTACTACTAAATGGTCTGTAGGAACTACTAGTGTATATGGCTCGCCAAAATCTCTTAAAATTTCATTCTTAGAATTTCTGAATAAATCTCCTATTTTCTCTTGAATTTCATTAATATTTCTCAATTCTTCTATAATTTTACAAAATTTTTCTTTATTTATCATTTCTTACTTTCCCTTCCTTTCCAACATACTTACATCAACATATTTACATTGTGAAACAAGCAACTCATTATATTTATCCATTGTTTCACAATTTCTTTTTAATAAATTTTTTATATCTTCTTCAGTATAATTATAGGTTTCAACATATATTCTTAAATCATCCATTATATCAAAGAAAAAATCAGTATCAATACTTGCAATTATATCTTTATTATTTCTTAGTTCTTCATAACTTTTAAAAAAAGCATTAATTCTATCTAAATAAGTTTCTTCCATTTTTAATCATTCCCTTCATATTTATTTTTATAGATTTCTTCTACATAATCTTCAATACTTTTGCCTTTATCTTTAACCTTGCTTAATAAGTTTTTATAATGTATAATGTCTATTATATCTTGCTTTTCTGGACAACAGTTGTACTGTTCAAACATTTCAATAATTTCCATAACTTCTTTTAACATGCACCCAGTTTCTTCTCTTATGCTTTTAATTAATCTTGTATTATTCTTCATTAAACTCATCCTCTATCATTCTCCTACAATCTATTATTTGTTGTATCTCTCCTGCATAGTCAAGAAATTGGTCTTTTATCAACTTTACCCTTATTTCTCTTAATTGTGATTTTATAAAATCGTTTTCTAATTTCTCCATAAAAGCTATACCTTTTTGTTCTATTAGCTCTTCTTCTAATGATTGATTATTAGCTTCTTGGACAATAATCCCTTTGTACCCTAATTCACCTTTTCTTTTTACTTCTTTTAAAACTAATCCATGTCTAATTACAGTATTTAGAGTAGATATATAAATTCTTTGGTCGTTCAAAAACAAAGGTATTCTTTGACTTTCAGCCCTGTCCGCTTTTTCATCCAACCTAACCGATATTTTAATTATATCTCCAACCTTTAAATCTTTAAATACTTTAGCTTGAGTTTTTCCTGTTTTCTTGACTTCAAAAAAACTACTTATTTCAATTTCTTTAAACACTTATTCACCTACTCTCTTTACTGTACAATCTTTAATTTCTAAACTATATCCTTCTTCACATATTCCATATAAAGAATTGTCTTTCTGATAAACCTGAAAACAGTTAATCTGTTGATTTTCAACATTGCATTGAAAATAATATTTATGTTCACTATTTATTAAAAAAACTATTTTAAATAAGGTAATAATTATTACAATAATAATAATTAAAATTTGGATTATTGAGCTTTTATAAATATCCATTTATTCTTCTCCTTTTTCTTCAGCTATAGCTTCAAGTTTATTTAAATAGTCATATATACAATTCTTTAAAGTTCTACTATATGGACTAGTGGCAATGCAACTTCTAATTATCAATTTATAAACTGTCTCATATTCTTTCTCTATTTCTTGTGTATCCATTTCTTCTTCTCCCCCTTTTCTTTAATTTATATCTAAAACCTTGTTCTTTATAAGATTTAGCAATTTTATATTCTTCTAGTTCTCTACATTTATCTGTAATATTCCAACCCTGTAAATATATTCTTTCTTCATTATCTTTTATCCATACTTTCTGTTGCTTTACAAGTCCTTCTTTTTCCAATATTCCCATATACTTTCTAACTTGATAAATGGAGACCCCTTCTCTTTCTGCTATTACTCTAGCAGGCAAAGGATAGTCGCCTTCAAACATACAATTCTGTATCATTATAGTTAAAAGTTGCTCTCTTGTAAGTTCATATTCATCTTCTCTAAAATACTTTTCAACTTCTAATCTTGTGCCACAAACTGGACACATTCCATAATTTCTCATTTATTCCTCACTTTCTAAAAATTCGAACATTTTATTCTCTTTTAATAAAAATTTCTTCGTTCTTTCTATTAATTTATCTTTCTTTTTATTCTCTTTCAATAGAACTTCGTTCATTTCCAACACTCTTTTATAATCTGATAAAATATTCATAAGAGCATTGCGTAATTCTTCATCTAAAGTCAAACAAAGTCCAGTAATATCTGAATAATGTTCTGCTTCTTTTATTTTTTTCTCAATTATTTTTATTGTTTCTTCTATACTATTTTCTTTTTCCAACTCTACTTCTTTCTTTTCTAATCTATCACACTCATGGTCAACTTGCTTAAACTCTTCTTGCAACTTTTTATAATCTGATAAGACATGTCCCATTTTGCTTGCTAAATCCTTATTCCAGTACCAATCCGTATCATGTCTAAAATTTTCTCTTTTGCCTGTAAAGCTTATATATTTTTCTATGTCTTTTATATCTTCTTCTAGGTCGTTAGCCAATATAAATTCCTCCTTTCTATTTAAATCTAAATCCCATTTCTTTAATTACATATTCTGTTATTCTATCTAGGTTGGGTTCTATTTGAGACCATATGTCTACCTTTTTAAATTCCTTTGGATATTCACTAAATAGTCCCCCTACTACTATTTCATACTCAGACCTACTCCAATAATAATACATAAATTCTTTTTTCAGCCATTCTTTAAATTCAGTTTTTGTTTTAACCTTTTTTCTTGCTTTTCTTATTCTTTCTTCCCAACCTTGTAAAACATTATAAAACTCTATTTCTTCTTTATTAAAGTTTTGGTGAAGAACATACCATTTTAACATTTCGTTTCACCTTCTTTCTTTATATATTTACTTATACTTATTATTTTAAATCTTCTACAATTTAATGGCTCATAATATTCAGTCTTGTATTCTAATAAACCATAAGCACTTAAATAATCTAAAATATCTTTTATCTTTTTATTGTTCCTTGTATCACTTGTTGAATAATATCCAATTTGGTCTAGTAATGAAGTATAAGTAAACCAACTATCTTTCCTATTTTCATAAAATATATTTAATATTACAAAAATTTTTATTATATTGTTATAATTAGATTGCAATAATATTTCAAGTGTTTCTCTTGGAATTACACAACTATATTTATAACTGTTGTTCATAGTTATACTTTTTCCATTTATTCCAATATATCCATTTTGAGACAAGGCTAATATTTTTTTATTATAGGTTGTATAAGATATTCCAAGAGACTGAATTATATTGTTTTTTGTTCTCTTTACTTCACTTTTGGTTTTACTTATTCTATTAGAATGTATAATTAAATATCCAAATAATAAATCAGACAAATTTTTATTTCCTAGAAACTTTTTGTCACTTGGTATCTTAATTAAACTCTTTAAGCTATCCATTCTTTTAGCCCTTTCTTTTTTATTCTGATTACATTATAGCATACTTTTAATTGAATGTCAATACCTTTTTTAAAAATAATTAAAAAATTTAAAATTTTACACATATGCTTTTAATGAAATTATTTCCATTTTTTACCAGTAATTTATTTCCAATTTTTTCCAATTAAATTGTAAATTTTACACATTTAGGTATCTCGTAGCTTGTATCCGTTGGAACTTTAAGCTTATGTCGATTTTTTTAGTAAAAATATTGTA
>CAVGEW010000069.1:0-14460 GCA_963628465.1 Agathobacter sp.
ATGGATATGTGTGAAATATTAACTGAATTTTTAAAGCTATTAAGTGAATATGCAAATATTTATTATTATGATGTTACTGATAATCATGGTAGGTTATTTGAAAATAAAGATAATAATTTAGATAAAGATAATTTTTCTCTATTAATCAAGTGGTATTTAAAAAATAAATTTGAAGATAGTGAAATTATTCATATTATGGATAATGAAATAAATGAGAGTATAGGAGCTGTAAATATATTTGGCAGAAATTATTGTTTTGTACATGGACATAATGATAAAGTTGGTGATATAGTACAAAATATAAGTTTAATGACAAAAAAAACATATGATGCTATATTTTTAGCACATAGCCATCATTTTGAAGCCAATGAAATTCATGGAACATATGTTTATATGAATGGAACTATGGTAGGCGCTGACAATTATTCAAATAGATTAAGAAGAACTAGTAATCCTTCTCAAAACTTCTTTGTTATAAGTAAAGAAGATGGAATAAAATGTCAATACTTGATTAAGCTTCATTAAAGGAGGAATTTGTTTTGGAGACAGAACCCAGTTATGGGAAAATATTTTGTAAACATGTTTTAAATATAATTTATAAAGTATTTATAAGTATAGTGTGTATTGTAATGTTGAGTTATCCAACAATAGGTTTGGTTAAATATTCTCAAAACGAGACACAATATGCAATTATAACAGAAGATACAGAAAATGAATTTAAACCAACTTCAAGAGGAAAGGTGAGAAATATGCCTAAATCTCAAACTTATATAATTTACAAATTAAAAATAAAAGATAGAACATTATATTTTGATAATATGGATAGTGCTGAATTATATAGGAAAAAGATAGAAGAAGGCACTAATAAAGAGATAACAGGGGAAATAGAAATGATATTTCCAAAGATTACAGAAGACTTTGTTAGTTTAACAGGAGAAAAAGAAGCAGAAGAATTTATAGGACAAATTATCAAAGAACATAATATAAACAAAATTTTTTATCCTACAATTTCTCATAGAGTATCTTCTAATTATGGCGGAAGAAAAAGTCCTACCGCTGGAGCTTCAAGCTTTCATAAAGGTATTGATATTAGTGGAAATTATGGTGATGATGTGTATGCATATAAATATGGGACTGTTATATCGAGTGGATATAATAGTGGTGGTTATGGAAATATGATATTAATACAACATAATGATGGCTCATGTACTAGATATGCTCATTTAAGTGAAGTTTTAGTCAAACAAAATGAAATAGTGTTTGGTGGGCAACTTATAGGTAGAGTTGGGTCTACAGGAATTTCAACAGGAAATCATTTGCATTTTGAAATGATAATTGATAATGCTAATGTAAATCCTTATAATTATATATTTTAAAGGATAAATCACCAAAAAATGGTGATTTATTGTTATAGAAAGGAATTTATTATGGAATTTTTTTTATTGGGTTTTATTATTGGAGAAATAATTACTAGTTATATAAGTCCTATTGTTCAAGCATTAGGAGAATTAATATTATTAAATATTGAAAAACATAAGAGCTATCTGCTTTCTGAGATAAAAATAATTAATGATGAGATAGAAGAAGATAATAATTTAAGTGAAGGTAGGCATATTGGTTTTTCAACGGAAGTGGGTGATTATAAAAATGGCAACGACAACGAAGAAGAAAAGGAAAACGCCACAGAAGAGGAAAAGTAGAGATGATGGGATACTAGTACAATGTTCTTCTTGTGGAGATTTTAAAAAGAAAACTGAATTCTTTGCAAGTTATAATAAATTTGACAAACAAGGAGTAACACCTTATTGTAAAAATTGCTTAAAAAAGTTATGTAACAATGAGGACAACACTCCTAATATAAATAAAACAATGCAAGTATTAAAAAAGATAGATAGACCTTATATAGATAGGTTATGGCAAAATGCGAACAAAGAACCAAGTCCAAATACTATTGGAAAATATATGAGAATGTTAAATATGAATCAGTATAAAACATTAACTTGGGCAGCAGGAGATATAGGCAATACAGAGATAAAAACAAAACCCGAAGAAGATATTTTACCAGCTGAAACGGCATTGGAAAAATTTAACAATTTTGAAGTAAATAATGAGATAACAAATATGTTTGGTACGGGTTATACCAAAGAAGAGTATTACAGAATGAAAGAAAAATATGATTTTTTAGCTGACAGTTATGGTACTCAAAATAATATGCTTAAAGAGGCATTGCTTTCATATATAAGACCAAAAGTTAAAGAAGAAATAGCCATAGCTCAAGGAGATATACAAGAGGCTAAAACGTGGTCTGATATGGCTCAAAAAGCAGCCGATAGGGCTAAAATTAATCCTAACCAATTAAGTAAAGCAGATTTACAAGGTGGACTAAATACAGTGGGAGATATTGCTTTAGCTGCTGAACAGCAGGCTGATATTATAAAGATATTGCCAGAATTTAAGTTTAAACCTAACGATGCAGTAGATTTTTGTATATGGGAATATATTAATTATGCAAGAGATTTACAAGGTTTACCTTTATTAGAATATAAAGATGTGTATAAATTTTATGATAAAAGAAAAAAAGATTATTTGGATAATTACGGAGACCCAAATGGAATATTTGAAAATGACCCTACTGAAGAAAATAGAGAAAATATTGAGAAATTTATTAAAATTCCTAAAAACGATGAAAAGGGTGAAGAATAATGGCTTGGTACCAAAATTATGAAAAAGCAGAGACTAAGCATGAAAGATTTCAAAATGTTCCTAAAACCGTATATGATAGTGAAGGATATACTCCTGTAAAATCTAAAAGTAGAGAAGAAAAAAGTAAGTTTAGCCATAACATAGAACAATATTGTAGATTTATTTCTTGGGCAAGATGGTTTCCTGATTTGTTTTTAGATATGTTAAGACCTAAAATAAACGGAGAATTAGGTGGAATAAATTTACATTTTGACCAAAGGGTATTTTTAAGAGCCACTATGCGTTTTTATAATATGTATGGGGTTTTCCCTAGAGCATGGGGTAAAACATTCTGTGAAATAGCGGCTTGTTTTTGTGCCTGTATATTATACCCAGGAGTAGAAATATCTTTAACCGCACAGACAAAAGAAGCTGCAGCAAAACTCTTAAAAGATAAATATAAAGATTTGATAGGGAAATATCCTTTATTGCAAAATGAAATAATAGATATAAAACAATCAAAAGATGATGTCGAATATGTGTTTACTAATGGTTCCAGAATAACAAACTTAGCTAATAATGATAGTTCAAAAGGACAAAGAAGAAATAGGATGATGATAGAAGAAAGTGCATTGTTAGATAGTGCTATGTATGAAGAAGCTTTGAAACCAATAGCGGATATGGGTAGAATGACAAAGGGTCATTTAGGAATGATTGACCCTTTAGAGCCTAATGGACAAATACATTTCTTCACGACTTCTGGATTTAGAGCAAGCGATGAGTGGAGAAGAAATATTGTTATGTATAATGGTATGCTAAACTGTACCGGTGACTTTGTTTTAGGAGCTGATTGGAGATTGGCATGTTGGTTTGGAAGAGGACAAACAAAACAACAAGTATTAGATACTAAGGCTAAATATAATTCTATAAAATTTGCTAAGAACTATGAAAGTCGTTGGGTTGGTGCTATAGAAAACCAATTAGTAGATATGAATAAATTAATGAATACAAGAACACTAAAAACTCCTATATTAGAGAATAATGACCCTAAAAGAGAATTTGTTTTAGGTGTCGATGTTGCGCGTTCTCCTAATGATAGTAATAATAAGACAGCCATTTCAGTCATAGAAGAGATAAAAGGAAGTAATGGATTAATAAAGAAGTTAAAACTTGTCAATATGTATTTAATTTCTAATAAAATGGACACCAATAGTCAGGCTTGTATAGTAAAAAGGGTTCAAAATGCATATAATGCAAAAATGGTGGTAGTTGATGCCAATGGTTTAGGAAGAGGTCTTATAGATGATTTATTTTATCCTACTGTTGATAAATTGACAGGAGAAACATATGAGCCTTGGACTACTAATGACCCAGATTATTGTTCTGATTATGATAATGCATTGTTAATATTATATCCATTAATTGCAAAAGCAGGACAATCAAGTGCTGAGAGTAACTCTGCAATTATAGTAAATTTTATTAGTTGTGTTGAGAGTGGGAAATTACAATTATTAGAAGAAAAAAAAGAAGGCGATTTTGATGTATTCAAAAAAGAGGGTATAAATGATTTTGCGCCTTATGAGCAGACTAATGCATTGGTTGATGAAATTTCTAATTTGCAACTTATACATTTAACTAATGGCGGAGTTACAGTTAAACAAGTTTTAAATAAAATAGATAAAGATAGATATTCTAGTTTAGCATATGCTTTATGGTGGATAATGACATATGATAATAAATTAATACAAGACAATACAGACTTATTAACAAGTATAGCGAAAATGAATTGTATTTCTAGTGGTAGAAATAATAGTTTACAAAAATTATTTATGTAGAAAGGAGTGAAAAAATGGGACAACAGATATATAAAATATCTAAAGAATTGGGATATTCTAATAAACAGATAGTGAATAAAGCTCAAGAATTGGGATATAGTGTAACAAATCATATGAGCACATTAAATGATGACCAAATTAATATGATAAATAAATCGTTAATAAATGATAATGCACCCCGTTCAGCTACTCCTTCTCAATTAGAAACATTAAATGATTTTGTAAAAACATATTCTGCAAGTTTGAATAAGAGTTTACAACAATTAAACTTAATAACTCAAATATCAAGCAGTAAAGGACAATATAATCCTTTGTTATCAGAACAATATTTAAATGAAATGAATTATAACCCTGCTAAGGCAAATTCAAATGAAATCGCAAAATGGTTAATGTCACCACAATATTTCGATGAAAATATTAGACATTTAAGCCAATATTTAGAAAGTGCTGTTGGACAATATGGAAGAGCAGTATGGTTTTTAAATAATGAAAAATCTTTTAAATATATATTAACACCAGCTAATGGTGATAATAATAAAATAATAAATCAACAGGATTATATAAATAGTTATTATACTGTGTTAAATACATTATCAAAAATGAATATAAAATATCAATTTCCTAAAATGGACTTGCAAATAATGCAAGAAGGTGTTGGTTTTTATTATATAAAAGAAACTGAAGATAATATAACATTTTTACAATTACCAACTGATTGGTGTCATATAACTGCACCATGGACTTATGGTTGGTTGTTTGCAATAGATTTAACTTATTTTGATAGAATGGTTGGATTACCAGATGTAATACCAGAATTAAGCGAGGCATACGAATTATTCGTAGAAAAAAGGAAAGCAGGATTTAAAGGTGAGAAATTAGCACCTTTCCAATATTTTAATTTGCCAGCAGAGAAATCTTTCTGTTTTACATTTGACCCAGGAAGAGCTAATAAAATTCCTCCATTAAGTGGTGCTATGGGTGCCTCTTTAGATGTTTTAAGTTATAGGGATTTATTAAAGAAGAAATCTGTTTTAGATTTGTGGAAATTAATTGCAATGAAAATCCCAATTGATAAAGATACTAAGAGAATGCAAATCCCATATGAGCAAGCAGCTGAACTTATAGGTATGATAAAACAACAAATGCCTGAAAATATTGTTGCTTTTGCTACACCATTTGAAGCACAAGAAGTGGCTGCAAATCAAGTAAACACAATGGATAAATTAGTAGACCTAGGAGATAATAATGTTTATAGTGCATTAGGTATGGGTTCTGCTCAATTTGGTAAGGACAATAAAAATGCAGGACAATTAGTTATTTCTACTCAAATAACTTTTGATTTTGCTTCAACTCATATGTATACACAATTTGCAAATTTAGTAAATTGGATATTAATGCAAAAGACTAAAACTTATAAATGGAAAGTAAGATTTTTTGGTAATAAATTAAAAGAAGAAAAAGAAGTTGATACTGCTTTAAAGGCTACTACTACAGCAAATATGCCTTATGAATATTTAATGGCAAATCTAGGATTTGAACCATTTGAAATGGAAAGCTTTATCAACTGGACAAATAAATTAGATATTAAATCTAAATTAAAACCACTACAATCAATGAACACACAATCTGGTTCTGCATTTAATGAAGGCGGAAGACCGGAAAAAGATGTAGGAGATATGCAAGAGAGCGGAGAAAAGAGTAGAGAATACAAAGGTAATAGAATAGGAAGTGAATAGAATGATGATAGACAATATTGAAGATATGAATGTTAAGAAATATACTTGCGGCTCACCAAATTTGCGCAAATTCTTAGAAGAGCATGGAATGGTAAGTGTATATTCATACAAATTAAGTGCTGAAAAGCATAATAAAACTATGTGGGTATTTATTATGACACCAGAGTTGTCAGCTTTATTGACAGAATGGAGCAATAATAAGCCTAAAAACAAAACAAAGTAGGTGAAAAAATGTTAATATCAGATACTACTATAGAAAATATAAATTTAATAATTCAAGCTATGTTTAACCATAATAGGCGGTTGGGATAGAGCACTTGGAGTATTAGGAGTGGACTTTGCTTTTGATAATTTTGTGAAGGTTTTTCACACTAACTTAGCCCACCTATATCCATTGTTAGGGGACTCAGCCTCAGATATATTGTTGCGTTATAATATAGCACCAAAATATTATGAAACAAAGAGTGACACAAGAACATATGCTACAATGTTAGATTTCTTTCAAACAAATCTTGAAGAACATGAGGCTACTTATGAACTAATAAAAAAATCTATAAAAGAAGCTTTAGATAATGGAGATTATAATGTTGAGGCAGATTTAAAACATTTGTTAAGAATGTGGAATAGATTTATGGCTCAGGCAATTTTATTAAGAGATAAAGCACAGGTTTATGGAGAAGAGAATAAAGCAATGTTTGATGGTTTTGCTGACAAATTTTATATATTACAAAATGAATATAAAGAATTAACTGGGGAAGATTACAAAGATTAGAATAAAAGTAATATGTGAAAGGTGGTGAGAAAGTGGAAGAAAAGAATGTTAAAATAGAATTTAGTTTGTCTGAAGATAATTTTAAGTTATTAGAAAATGATGGTTATTGTAGTATAGCCGAAATAGATTTTCTACATTTGGGTGTTAATAGAAACAATTGTAATATTAGCAAAGAATGTGTTGAAAAATCATTAAATAGTTTTTATAATAAACCATTATTAGCAATATTAAATAATGATTTTATACCTTCAATGTCAACAGATTTTGTTGAACATGCTAGAAAAGAAGAGGAAGCTAAGAGATTTATTGCTTTTGGAACAATCCCTGAAAGTTCAACTTTCTCATTTGTTACCAGAGAGAATGGAAAAACTTACTTAACTGCTAAAGTTGTTATTTGGAAAAATTATTTTCCAATAATAATGAATATTTTGAAGAATAGGGGCGGTTCAGTAAAAGTAAGTATAGAATTAGCTGTTATAAAAGGAGAACAAGATGATATAACTGGTATCTTAGATATTGATGAATTTAGATTATTAAGTTGTGTAATGTTAGGTGCCGATATTATGGAAGGTATAGAAGGAAGTCATTTAGATATGTTAAGATTTTCTTGTAGTAAAGAAATTCAAGAGGCAAACGAATATTTCCTAGAGTTTTCAAACAATAATCTTTCTTATGAAGTACCTATTCAAATTAAAAATTCTGTAATACAACAATTATCTAGTAATAACAAGAAAGGTTGTACTCCAGAAGATATAAGAATGGCTCAGGTTTTAGCACTAAATAACTCTTTAAATAAGTATCAAGTTAAGAGACTTAATAATTATTTAGAAGGGTCTCATTCTAATTTAGTATTTAACTTATTAGGTGGGTATGAAACTAAAAAATGGGTTAAAAGTATTTTAAAAGAAAGAGAAGGTGAAACTTTAATGAATAGTATGAGTAATAACGAATTACAAGAACAAATCTGGAATGAATTAGGAAAATACAAGTACCATGATGGTGAATGGGAAGGAAGAAAATATTATGTTGAAGAAATATATAGTGATGAAAAAATTGCTATAATTAGAGATAATGAGACAGCAGAATATTTTAAAGTTCCATATGCTATAGAAAATGGTAAAGTAGATGTCAAAATGGAAGAAAAGAAAGAAGTTCATAAGGGCTATACTGAAGTTAAAGATTTTTCAATTAACAATGCTATTGTTTTTGCTAAAGAAGATTATGGTAAAGGCGAAACAATAAAAGTTAATAAGTCAAAAGAAGCTATGTCTGAAACCGCTTGGGGTTCTGTAAATAAAACTGAATTAAGAAAAAAAGTCTTAGATGCTAAAAATTATAAATCTCTAGTAAAAGATGTTTATATGATAGTAGAAGAAGGCTGGGAAGAAGCTCCAAGTTCTAAACTTAAATATCCAGTAATGGAGATTAAAGATGGAGAAGCTGTATATAATAGATACGGGCTATCTAGTGCTTTAGCTTATGCTGGAAAAGAGAATGAAGAAGAGGTTATTAGAAAGGTGAAAAGTTTGTATAAAAAACTTGACATAGATAACGATGATGAAAAAGGTGGTGAAAACAAAATGGAAAACGAAGAAATCAAAAACAAACTAGATGAAGACAACAAAGACATTGAAAAAATAAGAGACGATGCTGAAGCACAAGAAGATGATGTAAAAGAAGAAAAGAAAAATGCTTGTGAAGAAATCATTGAAAATAAAATAGAAAAAGATGATGAAGGCGAAGAAGGTCTTGAAGACGATGTTGATGCTGATAAAGATTATTGGAAAGAAAAAGCTAATGCTTTAGAAGAAAAATATTCTAAAATGGAAGAAGAACTTAACAAATACAAAAGAGAAGAAGAAGAAAGAAAAATGTGTGAGGAAATAGATAAATTTGCTCATTGCATGAGTGAAGAAGAAGTAAAAGAAATGAAAAATTCTGTAAAAGAATATTCTTTTGAGGAAATGAAAAATAAGCTAAATGAAAAGATAGCTGACTTTGCATTAAAAATGAAAAAAGAACCTGAAGCAGAAGAAAAGAAAGAAGAAGTTGTTAAATATTCAGTAAATCCATATTTCGATATGAATGAAATGAAATTTAATGAGTCTCAAGTTAAAAACTTAGACGATATAATTAATAACAACCCAGTAAAAATAGGGTAAGAAAAGGAGTGAATTATTATGGCACATTTTGTATGTAGACCAGTAACAGAACTACCAGCTTATATGCAAGCACAAGTAAGAGTTCCAGCAGCAGAAACTGATGGATTAAGAGCAGGACAAGTAGTTCAAGCAGAAAAATTAGATGTAAATTTATATGGAAATTATAGTGTTTATACACCAGAGAAAATAACAGATATAACAAAACAAGATTGGGCAATAATTTTAAATGGAACATTTGAAGAAATGGCAGATGGAAGAAGACCAGAAGGTAACCCAGATTACACAACTTATATTTACAAACCAGGTGAAGTTGCAACTGCTATAAGAGTAGTTCCAAATGTAAAATTTGAATTATCAGTAGATGCCTGTGGTGAAACAGTTGGACAAGCAACAATAACACCAGGAGATAACTTAATACCAGCAAACAATGCTTATGAATTAGCTTATTCAGCAGCTGCAACAGCAGTAACTGCAAAACATTACCTAACAATCGAAGCTACAAAATTCTTCAGATTAGGTGGACAATTTGGTGGAGATTTTGCTTCAACATTAGTTGTAAGAGCAAAAAGCCTATAATAATTAAGGGAAGGTGAAAATAATGAACGAAGAAATAATGACAATAAGAAATTTCTCAGCACAAGATGAGACAGCTGAGGTTATTAAAACTAATTTAGTAAAACTTGCTAAATATGCTATGAATAATGATAGCAGATATAAAAGAGTAGCAGAATTAAGCTTCTCAAATGAAAAAATAGATAATTATGAAGAATTAAACCTAAAAGCTAAGACAGCTTTATTAAAATATGCAGCTGAAAAAGCTCAAATTAAAGAAATAGCTACAAAAGCAGATGTAATAAATGCTTTCTCAAATCCAACATTCCAACAAATATTCAATTCAATTATAGTTGATAGTTTACAATCAATTGTAATAAAATCAAGACCAGAGCAAATCTATAGATTAGCAAATGTTTCTGATGTTGAAGTTGGAGATAGTGAAACATGGGAAATAGATACAAAAGGATTACCAATAGCACAAAGAACAAGCTATACAACAAATGTAACATTCTTAGATAGTTATGCTGTAACACCTATAACAATCACACCAAAGCCATATTCTATAGGAACAACTATGGATTATATAAGAATACTAGCAAACAACTATGATATGGGTAGAGAAATTGCAAGAGTTGCAGCTTCTTTATTGTTTGCTCAATTAAAATTAATTGTTGATTCTATATATGCTATAGCTAACGTTCAAGGAACACCATTCTATCAAGCAAACTGGAATGCAGCTAACTACGTTCAAATGATAGATGATATTAAAATGTTAAACGGTGGAGCTGACGTAACAGCTTATGGTACAACTGTTGCATTCAGCAAAATGGGTGTACTTGCTACAACTAACTATGGTTACCAAAGCCAAGATGAAATGATAAGAAATGGTTTCTTAGGAAGAGCTTATGGTGTTGATAATGTTGTATTAGACCAATTCACAGATTTATCACAACCATTTACAACAACTAGTGCTAATACTCTAAGAACTGTTCCAAATGATAGAGTTATATTACTTTCTAGTGTTGCTGATAAACCAGTTAAACTAGTAAGAGAAGACTTCATAAGAGTTAAAGTTAAAGAACCAAAAGATGGTGCTTTATATAGAAGTAACTATGAATATTTCATGAGCTTTGATGCTGCTATAGCTACACAAGCTAACTATGGTATCCAAGGAGTTAATGCCTAGGATTAACAAAAGGAGAGATTAATTTCTCTCCTTTAATAGAATTTTTTATTGAAAGGAGCTATTATAATGGCCAAAAATACAAATAAACCTAAAGTAGAAGATAAAGAAATAAAGAAGGTAGAAAAAACTTTAGTGGATGAACCAAATGAAGAAGTAGAAATGTTAAAAGCTCAAATAGAAGAAATGAAAAAAGCAATGGAAGAGATGATGAAAAAAGCAGCTCAACCAATGTCTAGCAATGTAATAATAAAAGAGAATGAGCAAGAAGTAGAAATGGAAACAGCTATGGTTCAAGGGATAGGATTTACTTCAAGAGATGGTTCTGTTGCAATATCAATTCCTTATGGTGCACCACAATCATTACCACTAAGTGAAATAAAAAAACTATTAAGACAACCAGAAATAAGAAAAACATTTGAAGATGGAATTTGTTATTTTACAAATCCAGAAGATTATGCTTTATTGGGGATTTATAGTCATCAAGATTTATCTGAAGGAGCTTTAGGAAAAATATTATCTGAAAAGGACGTAAGAGTAATTATTAGAAAATTTAATGAGCTAACACAAAGTATGAAAAATGCTAGTGTTACAAACTGTATAATATACAGAATATGTAATATGATTAAAGATAGAAAATTAAATGATATGGATTATGTTACAAGAAAGACATTAGAAGATTACTTTGGCTTACCTTTTGAGAGAGGAATTAAAACTTTGGTTGAATTAAATCAACTAAAAGGTTAAAAGAAATAAAAGGGAGGTGAAGGAATGGCAACAAGTTTTGATGAAATTTATTGCTTAAATGCGGTCATAAAAAGTGATATACGTTTATCACAAAAACCTTCTTATGAATTAGAATTATTAAATTGGAAGTATCTACAATTTGCAATAAAAGAATTTATGTATGATTGTAGAAAAGACCTGACAGATTATATCCCTTTCACTTCTGTAAAATATTCATTCACTGGAAATGGTGTTGATAACATTTTTCAATTAACGCCTGCTCCAGAATTGGATATGACCCCAGAATTTTATATAGGAGTGCAATTAGCTTGTGGGCAACCTGTAACAACTATATCAAAATATCAATGGGACAATGAAAATAATACTTTAACATTAGACAGTGCTCCTGCAGTAGGTTCTAATATAGAAATAATAGCTTATCAATCGGGGCAATTTAATGAAAATTTAAATATAGATGAAAAAACTATATTGGCAGATGCTATGAATATACCATATTTTGAAGAAGCTATTTCTAATAGAAAGATATTAGATTTTACTGTATATGGTGGTAGTATAAAAATGCATTCACAAGCAGAGCATGAAAAAGTATTATTATCAGCTTTATCTGAGCAAAGAAATTTAGTCATGGGTGAAATAAATAATTACAGTTATCGTACTGCACCATTTGGCTATACAGGATTGGGGGCGAGAACAACATGTTATTACCCACATCTGTGCAGGCATCCTCATGCCAAAAAACCATAATGGGAATATTATCTGAAGATAGTAGTAATTCTAATACTGCTAGTATAACAGAATTAACAAAAAGTACATTTTCTGAAAATCCAGATTATAATAAAGTATATAAAAATTTTAACTATGACAAAACTTATGAAGCTTGGATTTATGAAGGAAATAAAGAAGATAAGATTGTAGGATATAAAATGTTTCAATCTTACCCTTATGATAAACCAGAATTTAAAATAGGGGATTATATACATTGGAATTATAATCATAAAGAAATTTCTACTTGGCTTTTGACTTCTTTAGATACCCAATATTTATATAATGTAACAGGCAGAATGCTAGAATGTAATAATTCATTACGTTGGAAAGATAAAAATGGAAATTTAAATTGTTATCCTTGTGTAATAAAAGATGCTTTAACATATACGAATTTTAAATGGGGAAATTCTGGAGTGGTTGAATCTGGTGGAGATATAGTAGTATTAGTACAAAGAAATAAAGAAACTTTCCAAATAGATATAAATGATAGATTTATATTTACTGGAGTGGCTTTTAAAGTTAAACAAAAATTCAATGAGCTAAATCCTGATTATTTGGAGCTTTATATGATGAAGGTTCCAGAATTAGAAGGAGATGACCTGATTGATAATGTTGCTATTAATGAAACACCAAGTGTAGAAGTTAAAAATGAAATTGTATTAAATCCACAAATTACAGAAATATTACAAGGAGAAACTCAATCTTTTAGTGTATATAGCTATAAAGACAAAAATAAAACAGGTGATAGCTTTACAATAAACATAGAAAATATTCCTAATGATTATTATAAGTTAGATATAATTGATGGCAATAATTTTTCTATAGAGAATGTTAAACAATACACGAAAAATCCTATGAATATAATTTGTAAGAATAATTCTAATGAAAACTCTATTACTACTCAAGTGTGGTTAGGAGGTAAATGGTAATGATTTCGCCAAATGATGAACAGGGATTTAATAAAATAGCATATAATAATTATGAATTATGTAGAAAAATTCCTAAAACAATAGTGGATTATTTATTTGATAATTGTCCGGATTTCTGGAAATTATTAAAATATCCACAGGAACCTTTGTCTAAAAAAGATTTAACGGCTAAAGAAAAGAAAGATATGATATGTAAAGACCCGTTTAAAACTGAAGAATTTAATGTTTTGTTTCAAAAATATACTGTTAACGCAATGATAAAAGCAAAAAGTCAAGTTCGTGTATTTATAGATGATATAACTTCATATGGCAGAACAAATGCATTGGTAAGAATAGTATTTCAGATTGTTGTAAATAATAACGAGATGATAATAAATACTCCTTATTCTCCTGTAGATAAGAGAGATGTGGCTATAATGCAAACTTTGGTAGA
Organism: Agathobacter sp.; assembly: GCA_963628465.1. Lineage (GTDB taxonomy): Bacteria > Bacillota_I > Bacilli_A > RF39 > UBA660 > Onthocola_B. The sequence continues at coordinate 13,800 of CAVGEW010000069.1, forward strand.
TGCTTTGAATGGGGTAAAATTAGAAGGGATGAAATCTCAAATATTTATTAATGTAGAACAAGATAGATATTCTGGAGCTCAACAGGTAAGTTATAATAACGATTATTCAGGCTTTCAGTTAAGTATGGCGGTATGGATTTAATGAATATAAGTTATGAAAATAAAATGAAATTGGCTTTTGATAAGCCATTAGAATATAAAGGAATATATATATATCCTGCTACATTACCTTATTATTCTATGTTTTTAAATGCTGAAGAATGTTTAGATATATCAAGAATGGAAGAAAAAGACATAAAATTATTAAGGTTACCTTATTTAGAATATTTATATGAAAAATCATTGGTAGACCAAAGTTTTAAAAACAGATGGGATATGTTAATATATATATTAAATATAGTATTAAAAGACCAGTCTTTTGAAATAGTCAAAGAAAATGGGAGTATAAATTTAAAGGTTTATCAAAGGGCAAAAGAGTTTGAGCTATTAAATACGGAATATGAAGCTTTAAAAAAAAATATTATTAATGAATATGAAAAAAAAAGAGATATTGAAGACAAAGAAATAGTAAGTTTATTGAAGGAATTGGAAGATTATAAAAATAAAATGTTTAACATTATAAATATTAATGGGACAGAATTTGATGCTTTAAGAAAAATAA
>CAVGEW010000070.1:0-5301 GCA_963628465.1 Agathobacter sp.
GTAATAACACCATATGAGCCATTACAAGCAATAGAACCTGGCATAGGATACCAAGCCTTAAAAAAAGTAGAAGAAACTGCGAATATATCAAACTCTTTAAATTATGGCTTTTTATCTAGTGCTGCTGGTTTACAATCTTATAGTTTAAATTTTACTGCTACTACGAATACTACTTATATAGCTTTCAATTTTGGGTTTGCTGCAGACAACCAAGATATAGAAGTAAAAATAGGTAATTTTAATTTATATTATGAAGTTTAAAGGAAGGTGAAACAATATGTCTGTATTATATCCAGATTTAAATTTTACTAGTTTCCCAAATACATTAGATAATATTGCTCTTAAAAGTAACATTACAAATAGTACTGATGCTGGGCTAGTAGAACAAATACAAAATTATATTTTAGCAGGTAATTTTTCAGCGGCTGCTAATATATTAAATACAAATCCGCAATTAAATGGAAAAATATTTAATGCTAATGATTTTAATACACTTAGAGATGCTATATTGGCATTAGAAAGATTTTATAAGAATGATGTATCATTATATGTTAAAAACAAACAAAATGAATGGCAAGCAGAAGTAGATAGATTTAATTTTAAAGGTACTTATAGTCCTAGTGTACAATATAATCAGAATAATATGGTTAATTACACTACTGCAAATGGTACTTTATTATATTTATGTACGGCACAACCACCAGTTGGAACGCCACCTACAAATACTTCTTATTGGAGAGTACTTACTCTTAGGGGAGAAAGAGGAGCTTCAGGAGATGGATTATCTTTTAACTGGATTTGGGATGCTACTACGGAATATAAATTAAACGATGTTGTTATATATGGAGCAAATTGGTGGGCAGCCACACAAACAACTAGGGGAAATATTCCTTCTGGAGATTCTGTATATTGGACAAAAATTCTAACAGCATTGCCAGCTGTGCAGATACCTGTAACTAGTGTTCAACCTACAGACCAAATTTTAGGTGACCAATGGTATCAAGTTGTTTAGAAAGGAGAAATATAAATGGCTAATGGAACAATAATAGAGCTTATGGATGATATGCATTTGAGTAGTGAAGAGTTATTTCATAATTATTACGATGCTGTTGCTTCTCAAAATATTTCTCGTGCTAATCAAATAATAGAAAATAATACTTCTCTTCAAAATCAAATAACAGATAGTGATAATATAAATAGGTTGATAAAACAAACAAATGAAGATGAACAAATGATAAAAACTGATGTTGATGAATATTTAGTACAACAATTAGAAGAATTTCAAAATTTAATTAATGAAACTGTGGTAATGGGCACTTATAGTGATACGGTACAATATGATATTCATAATTTAGTATACTATCAAGACAAAGGATATTATGCATATAAAAAGCCACCAATAGGAACAGTCCCTACTAATCAAGAATATTGGTTAGAATATGATATAAGGGGATTAAAAGGTTACGGTGGCGTAAATCTTAATTTTAAATTTGCTTGGGATGCTAATACACAATATCAGATTATGGATTGTGTTTTTTATCAAAATAAATTATGGTTTGCTAACCAACCAAATCAAAACTTCCCGCCAAATTTAAACCATTTCCCATGGTTACCAATAATGATGCCCCTTAAACCGGTAAAGACACAAATAACAACAACACAACCGACCATTTTTATGTCAGAAGGAGATTTCTGGTTTAAAATAGTAAAAGGCAATAATATAGTGCAAACAAAGTGGACTGACAAGGCTATACAACCTTATCCTAGATATGCTTCTGCAATGTTTACATTTGGAACTGAAATTCATATAGTTGGTGGAGATAATGCATTAGATGAGAAACAGACGGAGCACCAAGTATATGATACTTTAACTAATACATGGTCAGAAAAGGCGGCTTTACCTAAAGGTGTTTCTGGTCAAGGATTTTTTACAATTGGTAATAAAGGTTATTCTGTTGGTGGAGTAGATAACAATCTTCAAGGTATTAGTACATTATATATATATGATAACACTTCTAATACTTGGACTACTGGAGCTGATTTGCCAGTTGCACTTATACCATTAATGACTGCTTGTACAGATGGAACGTTGGGATATATTGCAACAAGCCAGAGTGCACAAAATCTTCCAACTAACATAAACCTTTCTTATAATCCTTCTACAGACACATGGACACAATTAACAGACTGCCCTACGTATTTAGCAGGAAGTTCTTCTGTATATTACAATGGCAAAATATATGTTTTCAATGGAATAGATTATACAGGTGGAACTACAGATGGAACATATATATATGATATAGCTACTAATGCTTGGTCTGTTGGTGCTTCTCAAGGGTTGTCAAGAGCTGCTGCTGCTGTATTTTTAAAAGAAGATAAAGCATATGTTTGTGGGGGAATAGACGGATTAGGATACAGTTTAGCAAATGTAAAAATATATGATATAACTAATAATACTTGGGCTAATGAAATCCCAATGCAACATAGTAGAAACAGTGCACAAGGTGCAATAGTTAATGGATTAGGATATGTAATAGGTGGAATAAATATAAATAATGATTTTGGAGTGTTTGGATTTAACGAACAATTTAATCCGGAAGGGTGAAAGGAGAAAGAATGAACGAAGAAGCTATATATAAAAAAATCACAGAAAATGGGTTAATATTATCTCATGAAGATTTTAAAACTCTTATAGAACAAATAGATATATCTAAAATAAGAAAAGATATAGAAAATAAATACAAGTTAAAGCTTTGGGATAAAAAATCTCCTATAAATGGAGTTAAAGCCAATACTATATTGAAATCTAAAAAATATGAAATCGATAGTGTTTATTTGATTTATGTAAATGATAATTTGATATATTTACAAGACCATAACCCTACAATAGAAGGTTATGTTAAAATGACAAAAGAAGAAGCTAATGAAATAGGAAAGAATTTTATAGAGAATAAAATAAATGAAGAGTTAAATATAGTTGTGTATAATAACATATTTAATACTTTAAATAAGGAAGGAGTGAATGATTAATGTCTGTTAATATAATAATGCAAGTTTTAAATAGTGCTGGATATGAACCAATGTATCCATTTAATCCTGCTCAATGTTTAAATGCTACAGTAATAGATACTTCAACGGCAAGTAATTATAATATTTCAATTGTGGGCGTTGAAACACCAATAACAGCTGATATTGGTAATAGTTTGGGTATAATATCTTTTATTCCTAATGTGGAGAATGCAGCAAATGCGACATTATCTATTAATGGAGACACTTCTCTCCCTGTTAGAATGGCTGATGGTTCTCCTATTATTGCAGGAGTATTAAAAACAACTCAACCGGTTTTTTTAAAATATTACAATGCGGGATTTTCTTTATTAGTAGATAAAAGCTCAGTAGGATTAAATAATGTAGACAATACAAGCGATATGAATAAACCTATATCAACGGCTACACAAGAAGCACTTAATCAAAAATTAAATATACCACAATTAATTCCTAATAATGCCAACTTAAATACTTATCAAACAGCTGGAATGTTTTACTGTTCAACAAATGCTTCTGCAAAAACAATGTCAAATTTACCAAATCAAGAAGCTTTTTCTTTATTGGTAGAAAGGTCTGCTGGAGTAACACAAACCTTTACAAATTATAATTCAACTAATACAACTTCAGGACTAAAATGTTGGAAAAGAATGTATTATAATGGAACTTGGTCAAATTGGGTACAAGTTGGAATGGTTCTTTATGGAACAGGAAATCCAGCTAATACATTGGGACAAGATGGAAATATATATATTAAATATGAATAAGGAGGGATAGAATATGGCACAATATTTATTATGGCATGGTACCTCCTCTCGAAATCCAACAATTAATTATGATGTATTTGTCAATGTAGGAGATAGACACGGCGCAGAGGTTGATTGTCAATTCCAAGTAAATGCATGGTTACAGTCTTCAGTGAGCTATCTTGGAACGGGTTATACTCTTGATTTATATGGAGGCACATATAGTGGTTCTACAGATAGACATGTGGTAATTAGAGAATGGGGAGATAGATGGAGTGGGACGGAAGTTCATACTTCTTATTCTGATTGGTTTAGCGTCAATAGTGTTGAAAGTTCTATAACTTTATATTTTTTCATAGAAGGCACTGGATTTAGTACTAGTGCTAATGTATATGGTTTGAGTGGTGTTGCTACTTTACCAGATTATATTTCTCCTAAAGCTCCTACTTGGACTAATATAACTCCAAACCCTTGTAATATAAATAGTAGACCAACAATAAGTTGGGGTGGAGCTACAGCAGGAAGTTCAGGACAGTTATTATATGATATAGAAGTCAGAAGTACAAAAGGAGATGGAAGCTGGACTAACTGGCTAAGAATTGTTAATTCTCAAACTGCAACTAGTTATAATGAAATTGTTTTGGCTAATATGAGTGTATTAGGGCAAAAACCTTTTGTTGGAGTTAAATACCAATATAGAATAAGAGTATATGATGGTGTTGGTGGAGAAGGCAAAGGTAACTCTGCTTGGATTAATACTGCCGAATTAAAGGTTGATTTTACTTTACCAACAGCACCTATTGTCCAATGGAATGCTAGTACAGTTAAAAGAAACAAAAGTGCTACTGTAAGTTGGTCAGGAGCAAATGGGGGTTCAGGCACTATAACAAACTATAAATTAGTAATAGATTTAACTGGCTCTAATAAAACTACTATTATCTCTAGCCAAACTTATACTCAAAGCACTACTAGTAAAATAATAGATGTGCTATCGTTATTTCCTAGTGCAAAAAATGGTAACTATCTGAAAGCTACAGTATATACTAACAATAGTTGGGGACAACAAAGTGCGGCTAGTCAGGCAGTATATATATTAGTTAAGGGTAATCAACTTTGGGTAAAGATAGATGGTTCTTGGAAAGAAGGAGAATGCTATATAAAAATAGATGGTTCTTGGAGAGAAGGATTACCTTATATAAAATTAAATGGTTCTTGGAAAGAAAGTGTATAGGTGGTGATAATATGAAACAAATTAAATTCTTAAAAAATATTAATTTAAATGGAAAACCAATTTGGTATGCAGGTTGCTCATATGAATGTATGGGAGAATTTAATACTGAAGCTGGAGCTATGTACAAATTAATTTCTGAAGACTTGATTCCAAGGGGAATAGATAAAAAATTTGAAGATATAGATTATATAATTTTAGAAGTTGAAGAACCAAAAAAAGAAGTTAAAGAAACTAAAGGTGAGAAGAAAAAAACAACTAAAAAGGTTCAAACTTCAAAGA
>CAVGEW010000070.1:5311-6620 GCA_963628465.1 Agathobacter sp.
CAAAGAAAATTAAGCCTGAGAATGAGATTTAAGGCGTTTAAAAAAGGGGAGTAATATAACTACTCTCCTTATTTTTTTGTATTTTCTATAAAAGCCGTTCCAATAGCAATTGCATCTGATATATCATCTTTTTCTATTTTAATTTGATATTTGTTTTCTACATAATTAATTGTTTCTTGCTTTTTAGCCGCTCTGTCTAGTGTTCTGCTGTTAGATAAATCTAAAATTTTTCGCCAACTTGTTGGGTGTAACAAACTACATTCTATATTATATTTATATGCAAGCAACTCAATAGAAAATTGTAATCCTAATAAAGCCTTGGCTGTTTTTGCATTCATAGTAATTTGTACATCTTCAACTGCCATATTTGTTGGCTCATGTTTCTTAATCAATTCTTCTACTTTTGTGAGTATATTAAATACTCTTTCTGTTGTATTTTTGCTTTCTTCTGAAAATGCACCATAGTCTATAAGTTTACTATCTTTAAATACTGAATAGCCGGTACATTTTGTAGAAGGGTCTATTGCAATAGTAATCATATTATTTTTCTCCTTAAAATTAAGTCTGAGAACGGGATTTAAGGCATTTTATTTTTTAGATATATAACTTGTTGCCTTACTTATAAAAATGCCTCTACAACCACTCTCAGCTCTCTGGAAGGGTGTATGGAAGTTATTTTCCTGTAGAACCCCATCCGCCATTACGTATTCCTCCTGCGTTGTCATTATCTGTAATTAAATATCTTTGAAATATTGCTTGCCCTAATTTGTCGCCTTTTTCTATAACGACTGTTTCATTGCTTAAATTATAAAATAAGAAACCAAGTTCGCCTTCGTTGTCCGGATTGTCTGTGTAGTCTGCATCCACAATTCCAACACCATTTGGAACGATTAACTTTTTCTTTTTAGGGTTTGAACTTCTATTGCATAGCATTAAATATTCATCATCTTGCATATAGGCTTTAACACCTGTTTTAACTAATACTGGGTTATCTCCTATTTTATAAGGTGGTATTTCTACTTTTTCTGGGCAAAACATATCATATCCTGCTGAATGTTTTGTACTTCTTTTAGGTAAATCAAATCCAGGGTCTTTCATTTCATAACCAGTACTTGTAATTCTTGTTACATATTCAAATCTTCTTCCCATTTTGTAATTCCTTTCTATAATAAAATACTGGGAAATGCAGTCTACTTTTTATATTAATTCTTTTAATGTTGAACATTTTTTAAGGGAGCGAGGCTTTTATGTCTCAAAATTCATCATAATTTATGAAGGGTTCTCTTCTATTATTTGTAAAAATAAATTG
>CAVGEW010000071.1:0-2237 GCA_963628465.1 Agathobacter sp.
TAGAAAAATCATTGAAAAATAAGAAAAAAACAGGTGGTAGTGTATGAAACTATTCACACTACCGCGAACAAACGGAGGTAAATATATGAATAAATCATTTGAGTTAGTTAGCAAATATAAGCCTAGCGGGGACCAACCTGAGGCTATAAGAGAACTTGTCGATGGGATAAATAAAGGTACCAAAGAACAAGTCCTTTTAGGTGCAACAGGTACTGGGAAGACATTTACAATTGCAAATGTTATTGCTAAAACAAATAAACCTACCCTAGTTTTAGCCCATAACAAGACGCTTGCTGGGCAACTTTATGCAGAGTTAAAAGAACTTTTTCCAAACAATCATGTGGAGTACTTTGTGTCTTACTATGATTATTATCAACCTGAGGCATATGTTCCAAGTAGTGATACTTACATTGAAAAAGATTCTGCAATAAATGATGAAATTGATGAATTAAGGCATGCAGCAACAAGTGCACTTATTAACAATAGTGATGTTATCGTGGTTGCATCTGTTTCCTGTATTTATGGCATTGGAGAAAAAGAAGAATACGAAAAAAATATGTTAATTCTAACAACTGGGGATAAAATATCTAGAGGCAATATTCTTAATAGACTTGTGGATATGACTTATGAAAGAAATGATTTAGACTTTCACCGAGGTACATTTAGAGTTCGGGGAAACAACATAGATATTGTGCCTGTTAATGAAAAAGTTCATGGTATAAGAGTTATTCTTGAAGAAGACGAAGTATCGGAAATATACACCTTCGACCCATTAACTGGGGCTATAATTCAAAACAAAAAATCCATTACAGTATCCCCTGCTTCACACTTTGTAACAAGTAAAGAAAAACTAGATGAAGCCTGTTGTAGAATTGAAGCTGAGTTAAAGAATAGACTTGAAGAGTTAAAAAGTCAAAACAAACTTATCGAAGAACAAAGGCTTCGTGAACGAACCAATTATGATTTAGAGATGCTTAGAGAAACTGGCTTTTGTAATGGCGTTGAAAACTATTCAAGACATTTAGCTTTAAGAGCTGCAGGTGAAACGCCTTCATGTCTGATGGACTTTTTTCCCAAAGACTTTTTACTCGTAGTAGATGAATCACATGTAACACTTCCCCAAGTAAGGGCTATGTATAATGGTGATAGAATGCGTAAGCAAACTCTAGTTGATTACGGCTTTAGACTTCCAAGTGTCTTAGACAATAGACCACTAAAATTTGAAGAATTCGAAGAAAAAATAAACAAAGCAATTTATGTATCGGCAACACCTGGTGACTATGAACTTGAAAAAACAAACAATAAGTTTGTAGAACAAATAATAAGACCAACCGGACTTATTGACCCGATTATTGAAGTAAGAAAGTCTGATGGACAAATAGATGATATCATAAGTGAAATAAATGAAAGAATCGCTAAGAACGAAAGAGTCTTAATAACTACTTTAACAATAAGAATGAGCGAGGAACTAACTAACTATTTAAAAGAAATGAATATCAAAGTAGCTTATCTACATAGTGAAGTTAAAACATTAGATAGACTCAAAATAATTCATGACCTTCGTAGTGGCATATACGATTGTATCGTAGGTATTAACCTACTTCGTGAAGGTTTGGATATACCAGAAGTAAGTTTAATATGTATCTTAGATGCTGACAAACAAGGATTTTTACGAAGTACACGTAGTTTAATTCAAACTATTGGAAGAGCTGCTCGTAATCAAAATGGTAAAGTAATAATGTATGCGGATAACATGAGTGAGTCTATGAAAGAAGCTATCAAAGAAACGGAAAGAAGACGGTCAATTCAAAAAGAATATAATAAAGTTCATGGAATAACACCAAAAACTATTATTAAAGATATAAAAGATGTCGTATCAAATGAAGTAATAAGCAAAAAACCTAAGTTGTCTAAAAAAGAAAAAGCGCTTCAAATAGAACAAATAGAAAAAGAAATGAGAGAAGCTGCAGCAGCTATGGATTTTGAAAGAGCTATGGAACTAAGAGATATTTATTTTGAATTAAAAGGAATATAGAACAAAGTAACTATCAATACTTACTTTTTTCCTTGTTAAAAGAAGAATATTATTTCAATTCTTCTTTTAGTTTTTGAATTTCTTCAATGGAAAGATTAGTTATGTCCAAAATAAAATCTAAATCACAATTTTTCTTTAGCATAACTTTGGCAATATCCAGGTTTCTTTGTTCAATGCCTTGTTCACGGCCTAGTTCAATGCC
>CAVGEW010000072.1:0-2168 GCA_963628465.1 Agathobacter sp.
TTTACTTCATTTTTTGTATTATTTGTTTGTGGTTTTTTTACTTCTTTTTTAGTTGTTGAAGTATCGGTTTTCTTAGCTACTTTTTTAGTTGTATCTTTTTTTGCAGAAGGCTTTTTGGTTTCTGTTTTCTTTGAATTAGTTTTTTGATCTAAAGTTTTATTTTCCTTTTCATTTACTTTTTTTGCCATACTTTTACCTCTTTAAAAAATTATACTAAAATTACTGTTAAATAGAGCATTTTTCAACATTTAAGTTAAAATAAATTTGGTAATATTATGATTTTTATTGTTTTAATTTTTATTATGTTTATTTTATATGGGGCATATAATTTTTGTTTAAGCTCTTATATTAAATCAGTAAGTGAAGATTTATTTCGATTATTTATATTAAAAAAAGAAGAGTTATATTTAAAAATAAGTTGAAGAAAGGGGAATCAACATGAAAAGATTATTAATGGTTTTATTTTTAATTTTGTTATTAACAAGCTTATTTGGTTGTAGCCAAAATAATAAACACAAATCAAGTTTAGAAAAAGAAACTTTACAACCAATTGAAACTAGTAACTTAGAAGATGTTATCGATGTTTATGAAGCTATCTTTTTAGATAATGAAGAAGTTTTAAATTTATTTAAAAAGGTAAGAGGAGAAGTATCGCCACTTGAAAATGTTGCAACAAGTTTTCATGTAACTACTGAATTTAAACCAGAAGAACCAAAATGTAAATGGTATGGTCAAAAGGTAAATGTTCATTTTATAAAGTATAAAATCGCTGAAGTAATTATGGATGATGGCAATATAACGGAAAATGAAGGCTTTAAAGTTGAACTTAGTAGTGATGATGAAGAATTTAATAAATTTTTAAAATCATTAAATAAAAATTTTCATGTAACAGGTACTTATAAAGACGCTGCTAAGTGGACTAATAATATTGATTTTTCTGATGGTGAAGATGTTGATTTTACACTAGAGGGTATATTTGGTGGATATTATTCAGATAATTCAATTAGATTTGAAGGTACTAATGAATGATAGCTTATTTTCATTTGCCTGGTTTATTTGAATTCTATGATTTTTATAAAGAGTTTTTACCTATTTATTTTAATCATAGAAAATACTTTAATGACTATATACAAATTGGATCAATTTATGGATCACCAGATGATTGTTTATGGGCTGGTGGTAGAACTAGTGATGGCAAAGCAGATGTTAAAGATGTAATCGATTTAGTTAATAAATATAATATCTCTGCTAGATTAACTTTTAGTAATTCTTTACTAACGGGCAATCATTTAAATGATTATAAATGTAATAAATTATGTTCTTATTTTAATAAGACAAAAGTAAAAAGTGGAATTATTATTACTTCAGATTTATTATTTCAATATCTTAAAAATACTTATGATAATTTTTATTATGTTTCTTCAACCACAAAAGTATTAACTAATTTTAATGATTTAGTTACTGAATTAAATAACGATAATTTTGAATATGTGGTGCCTGATTTTCGTTTAAATAAGTCTTTTTCTAAATTAGAAAAATTAAATAAAATTCAAAAAGAAAAGATGGAATTTTTATTAAATGAATGTTGCTATATAGGTTGTACAAATAGAAAAGAATGTTATGAAAATGTATCTAGAAAAAACTTAGGACTTGATACTATAGATAATATTTGTAATGCACCTAATTTAAATAAAGGTTATTCGTTTTCTAGGGCTAAATTGAATCCTTCTTTTATATCTATAAATGATATAAAAGATATTTATATGCCTTTAGGTTTTTCTAATTTCAAAATAGAAGGAAGGGGACTAGGAAGTGCTTTGCTTCTTGAATTTATTCTTTACTATATGGTTAAACCTGATTATCAAATAAATATAAGAGAAGAACTTTATTTAGATAATATGTTGGATTTATTTTAAAATTGAATTATTTCTTCTTTATCATTTTCTGTAACATTTCTTAACACTTTACAAGGTGAGCCAATAGCTACTACATTTTCAGGTATATTCTTAGTAACAACACTACCTGCGCCAATGATTGATCCAGAACCTATTGTTACGCCACCTTTAATTACAGAGTTAGCACCAATCCAAACATCATCACCAATTGTAATAGGGGCTGACACCATAATTCCTTCAGCTCTTTGAATTTTATCTATACTATGTCCTGCG